>CALWOP010000004.1 GCA_944383195.1 uncultured Oscillospiraceae bacterium | reverse complement strand
ATCAAGGGCCCCGTGGCCTTCTCCCGCGACAACCTGGACTCCGGCTCCATCGTGAACCCCACCTTCGAGTCCGAGAATATGCCCGACGGCGGCGACTACGTCTCCGACTGGCCCATGCTCAACGGCCTGCTTGACTGCGCTGCCATGTGCGATCTGATCGCCATCCAGGCCAACTACTCCATGGGCGAGGCCGTCCACACCGGCGTTACCATGATCGCTGACGGTACCGATGAGGCTGACTTCCGTCTGGGCGCCTGCATGGTGACCGACTCCGGTATCGGCGTGGTCCGTCATGCTCAGTCCGGTTACCAGTCCGCTAAGGACGTGTGTAACGGCAAGGGCAAGATCGCTGGCGGCGACAGCATCAAGATTCCTCTCTGGTGGGAGCCCGCCGATAAGGTCACCTTTGGCCCTGAGGGTGAGTACATGCGCTAACTGAAAACAGTTTTCTTCCTACTTCAAATGGGGAAAGGGCGAGGTACGTTTGTGCTCGCCCTTTCCCCATTTTCATAAAGCGTTAATAAGTATCTGCTGGGGGAGGCTGGCATCATGAAAGAAAATCAGAAAAAGGAAACCAAGCTGCTCATTGAAAACGCGGCGCAGATGCTCACCATGAGAGGCGAAAGCAATCACGATGTGGGCTTGATCGAGTCGGGCTGGCTCTATATGGAAGGGGATAAGATCCGTGCCGTAGGCAGCAAGGAAGAAGTGGAACGCGCGGCGGGAGATCTGTCCGAAGTGGAGCGGATCGATGCCACCGGAAAGGTGGTCATGCCCGGCTTCGTGGATTGCCACACCCACGTGGTGTTTGGCGGGTCCCGGGTGGCCGAATATGCCATCAAGCTTACGGATGATCGCCCGGAAACGCTGGAAAAGTACGGCATTCCCACAGGAATTTATGCCTCGGTCAACATGACCAAGGACGTCCCCATTGAGGTTCTGGCAGCACGGACGGAACGCAGGATGCGTAATATGCTCATTACCGGCACCACCACCATTGAGAGCAAAAGCGGATATGGCCTCACGCTGCCCTCGGAAATGAAGATGCTGGAGGTAAACCGGCTGCTCAGCGCCCATCTGCCCATGGATATCGTGCCCACCTTTTTGGGCGGCCACGGCTGGGAGGAAGGAAAGGATAAGGACTGGTATATCGATCAGCTCTGCCAGGAAATGATCCCCCAGGTGTCCCGGTTCCACATGGCGTCTTTCAACGATGTCTGGGTGGATGAAGGGCACTTTACCGCCAAGGATGCGGAGAAAATTTTGACCTGCGGACAACAGTACGGCCTCATCCCCTGCATCCACACGGACGCCTATTCAGACATCGGCGGCTCCGCGCTGGCGGCTGAGATGAAGATGGCCAACGCCGGCCACCTGAATTATACTCCGCTGGCCATGCTGCCCAAGCTTCGGGATGCCGGGGTGGTGGGCGTGATTCTGCCGGGCACCGATTTTGCGGTACATCATCCCCACCCTGTTGACCCCCGGCCCATGCTGGACTGCGGCATGACCTTGGCGCTGGCCACCAACTGCAATCCGGGCTGCTGGATGGAATCTATGCAGATGGTGCTGGTTCTGGCCTGCCGGCAGCACCGTTTCTCCCCCGCGGAGGCGGTTCGCGCGGCCACTTACGGCTCTGCAAAGGCCCTGACGCTGGACGATCGAGGCGTTTTGGATGCAGGAAAGACAGCGGATGTGCTGATTCTGGATGTGGAGACGTTTGAAGATGTGGTGTATAAATTCGGCCGGAATCACGTGCAGACCGTGATCAAGAGCGGAGAAGTTGTGGTGCAGGACGGCCGGATCGTAAAGGAACGTCAGGTGGAGACACCGCAGATGTGATTTATCGCGGGTGCATTTGCGGAGTATTGCCTTAAATCAAAAGGGGTGCAACCAGTTTGTAAAGGAGTATTGATATGTACTTAGATGCCATTTTTATTTTGTTGTCCTGATGGCGATCTTTGCCGTCAGTGATATCATTTCCACAGCCACAAAAGCGATCATACCTTCCATGTTTACGCTGTCGGTGCTGTGTGCCATCCTGTTCTGGGGAGGGTTTGTCCCCTCCAATATTCTGGAGCTGGCGGCCATTGTGGCAACGCCTCCTTTGAGCGGCGGCATTGTCGCTTACATGATCATGAGCGAGGGAGCCACAGCTATGGGACGGCCTGAATTGGTCACTCTTGCACTGGCTGTTCTGGTGCTGCAGAGCTTTGTGGGCTATCCGCTGACCTCTTTCCCGCTGAAGCGGGAGGCCCGCCATTTGCTTGGGGACTACAAGAGCGGAAAGACCTTGGCCCAGGCGGGCAGCTGTGAAGAGGGAAAGACGCTGCTGCCCCAGCTGCCCAGCAAATATGTGACCAATAACACCACCCTGTTCAAAGTGGCGGTGGCCGGGCTGATCGGTATGGTGATCACCAGCTGGACCAATGAGATCATTTCCCGCTATGTGATTTTGCTGATCGTAGGCGTGATTCTGGCGGAAATCGGCTTCCTGGACCGCTCTCCGCTGATCAAATCCCAGGTGTTTGGGTTTACCTCAGTGGTGATCGTTGGATTTGTGGTTGTTTCTGGAATCGCGGTTGCGACCCCGGATGTGGTGGCTCCATGATGCTGCCCTCCATCGGTATCATCATCATCGGCTGCATCGGACTGTGCCTGTTTTCGGCTCTGGCCGGACGGCTGCTGGGGTTCCGGTGGGAGCTGGCCATGTCCGTATCTCTCACGGCGCTGTATGGCTATCCTGGCAACTACATCCTCTCTCAGGAGAGCGTGAAGGCGGTTGCGGAGGACGAGGAGCAGGCAAAATACCTCAGCTCCTGCATTGAGCCTCAGATGATCATCGGCGGCTTTACCACCGTTACCATTGCTTCCGTTTTCGTTGCCAGTATCTTCATCAAGTTCATTTAAGAACCATCAAAAGAAAACGCCGCAGAAGAAAATCTGCGGCGTTTTCTTTTGCGCAAAGGGGAGGGAAGAAATAAAAGGGGACCAGTGTCGATCTAAACAACCGGGAGAAGGCGGGCTGTGGGAAGGCTGCGTGAGGAAAACCCCAAAGCCGCTTTCCGTGAGACACGAAAAAAAGGACCGGAGGCCAGCCCTGGGGGGCTTGGCCTCCGGTCCTTTCCCGAGAGAGGGGAGAGAAAAGAAGAAGAGGGATTTACTTCAGCTCGCCGACGGCGGACTCTACGGTCTGAACGTATTTGCCCTCACGGATCTGCTGGGCAACCTTGTTCATATCCAGATAAATGGCCCGGTCCTGATCCATAAAGGTCACTTCGCTGCGGACCAGATCATAGGCGGCCCGAGTGCCCTTGCCCAGCTTTTCGGCCCCCTTGAAATCAGCGGCCTGGGCGGCGCACAGAAGCTCTACGGCCAGCACGCTCTGGACATGGCTGATAATGGTGGCAGCTTTGCGGGCGGCAATGGTGCCCATGCTGACGTGGTCTTCCTGGTTGGCGGAGGTGGGGATGGAGTCAACACAAGCGGGGTGAGCCAGGACCTTGTTTTCCGACACCAGGGCGGCGGCCGCATACTGGGCCACCATGAACCCGTCGTTGATGCCCTCCACAGGGGTGAGGAAGCCGGGCAGGCCGCTCAGCTGGGGATTGACCAGACGCTCAATGCGGCGCTCAGCCACATTGGCATACTCGGCCATGGCGATGCCCAGGGTGTCCATAGCCACAGCCACAGGCTGGCCATGGAAGTTGCCGCCGGAGAAGATATCGCCGTTGTCGGGGAAGATGAGGGGGTTATCGGTGACGGAGTTGATCTCGGTTTCGATGACCTGGCGGACATAGTCATAGGCCATACGGCTGGCGCCGTGGATCTGGGGCAGGCAGCGCAGTGTGTAGGCGTCCTGCACGCGGACCCCGCCCTGATGGACGGTGAGGCCGCTGCCGGCCAGCAGCTTGCGGAAGTTCTCGGCAACATTGATCTGGCCGCTGTGGGGACGGATGGCCTGAATGCGGGGATCGTAGGGATCGACGATGCCTTCCAGAGAGTCCACCGTGAGAGCGGCGGAAATATCGGCAGTCTTCATCAGGATTCCGGCGTCATACACGGCCAGGGTGGCGACGCCCATCATGGCGCAGGTGCCGTTGATCAGAGCCAGGCCCTCTTTGGCTTTCAGCTTTACCACGGGAATTCCGGCGACCTCCATGGCCTCGCGGCCCGGCATGACCTTGCCCTGGTAGACGGCTTCGCCTTCGCCGATCATAGGCATGACCATGTGGGCCAGGGGGCACAGGTCGCCGCTGGAACCCACGGAGCCTTTCTCGGGGATGACGGGGTGTACGCCCTTGTTCAGCATTTCCAGCAGCGTCTCGACTGTGGACAGGCGGATGCCGGAGAAGCCCTTGGCCAGAGCGTTGGCACGCAGCAGCATAATGGCTCTGGTGACATCCTCTTTGAACGGGTCACCAACGCCGCAGGCGTCGGAAACGATCAGGTTATATTGAAGCTGATCCAGATCATCTTCCGGAATGGCAACGCTGACAAACTTGCCGAACCCGGTGTTGAGGCCGTAAACGACCTTGCCCTGGGCAATGTTTTCTTCCACGATGTCGCGAGAGACCTGGATCGCTTTCTTGGCCTCAGGGGTCAGCGCTACCTTTGCGCCATGGCGGCAAATTTCCACCACTTCTTCCACCGTGAGGCTATTGCCATCCAAATAAATAACCTTTTCCATAAAAACCTTCCTCCGTTCTTTGGCAATGAATTTGATGGTTTGTTTTTCGTGTTTTGAATCCTCTTTTTCAGTTCCATCTCATGATTCACGGTAATAATGATATACCTATTTTATTGCAACCCTGTCGATAAACCGTCGACCATAGGTCCCACACGGAGATCACACAAATAATTTTTCACAGTATTTCGATAAAAAATAAACAGGGCAATTTGTGCAAGATTGAAAAAAATCAAAAATTGAGGCGGGAAGGCGCGTTTATCGACATTTTTTCGTCAGAGGTTTTTTATGATAAAACCCTAAACAAATAAAGAAAGAGAACTGAAATTTGTGAATATTTCCGCAATCGTGGGGATCTGTGTCAATCTCCACTCAGGACGGGAGGTGAAGTTTGTTTTTTGGTGAAAGCGAGGTCCTAAAAATAGAAAAAATAGAATATGTGAGAGGAGAATGTAACTGTGCTAGAAATTATTACAAACCCAGTGACAATCGGCGTTATCATCATGCTTGGCTTGTGTGTGATCAAGGTCAATGTCATCATCGCACTGTTGATTTCCGCTTTTGTGATCGGCTTTATGAGTGGGATGGCTCCGGACGCGATTATGAGCGCCATCATCACCGGCCTGAATGGAAATGGCACGAACGCCCTGGCATATTTGCTTCTGGGCTGCTTTGCGGCGGCTCTGGCAAATACGGGGCTTGCTACCATTCTCTCGCGTAAAATCACCACAGTGGTGGGCAACCGGAAATGGGTGCTGCTGCTGACACTGGTGATTTGCGCCTGCATATCCGGCACGATCATTCCGGTCCACATTGCGTACATTCCCATTTTGTACCCCGCGCTGATTCCCATGATGAACAAGATGCGCATGGACCGCCGGCAGGCCGCCTGCGTGACCGAGTTTGGTCTGGTCGCTATGTACATCACCTTCCCCATTGGCTATGGCCTGATTTTCCAGGGCATCATTGCCGACAATATGACCGCCAACGGTATGGCCATCGAACTGATGGAAGTTTGGCCCCATACCATTCCCCTGTTTATCGGCATGATTTTTGCGCTGGTCGCCTCCTGGTGGTTCTTCCGCAAGCCCAGAGATTATGAGGATCTTCCCATCGCGGGTTTGGATGAAACTGCTCAGGTGGATATGAAGCTGAACAAAGACCACATCGTCTCTCTCATCGCCATCGCGGGAGTTCTGTTTGGACAGCTTTATTGGGACAGTATGCCTCTGGGCGCGCTGATCGGTCTGGTGATCATGATGCTGGGCGGCGCGATCAAGCTGAAGGATTCCAACAAGAACATGGCGGAAGGCATCCAGATCATGGGTATGGTCTCCTTTATCATGCTCATTGCCGGCGGCTTTGCCACGGTGGTTCAGACCACGGGTTCCGTGGACGCCCTGGTCAATGCGGCTATGGCGATTCTGGGCAATAGCCGTGCTGCTCTGGTCATTGTTCTGATCCTGATTGGCCTGATCGTGACCATGGGCATCGGCACTTCCTTTGGCACCATTCCCATCATTGCCCTGCTGTATGTCCCCATGTGCCAGCAGGCCGGCTTGAGCGTGGGCGCTACCACCTGCCTCATTGCCTGTGCCGCGTTCCTGGGCGATGCCGGCTCTCCTGCATCGGACAGTACCCTGGGCCCGACGGCTGGCCTCAACGCAGACGGACAGCACGACCACATCTGGGACACCTGTGTGCCTACATTCCTGTTTTACAACATTCCCCTGATTATTGCTGGCTTTATTGGGACCATGGTTTTGTAAAAAACCGCCCAATTTAAAGCAGGAAAGAAAGCGAATAGGTCCTCAGTTTTTCATCAAAAAAACAATACACCATAGTTTAATGGAAGCACGGGTGGAAAACAAGTCTGTTTTTCACCCGTGCTTCCCTCTGCGTAACGAGGTTGCGCCAGGCATAAAGAGAAGATAAAATTTATAAATTCTTTATTTTCTCGACGGTCCTATCGACACTTTTTCGACACTATTGGCTTAATATTTGCATATAATTTTAAAGCGTTAAAGGAAACTTTGGTGCACTTTAAACAAACGTGGATGAGAATTGGAGGGAATTATCATGGAGGTGTACCAACAGGCACAGGGGCTGCAAGATCAGCTGGTGGAATGGTACCGAGATTTGCATCAAATTCCGGAGACAGGGCTGATGCTGCCCCAGACGGCAGCTTTCGTCAAACGGGTGCTGACCGAGCTTGGGCTGACCTATGAGGAATACCCCGGCCATTCGGGCATTACGGTCCGGATCGGGGGAAAACAAAAGGGCGGAAAAACCGTGGCTTTGCGTGCAGATATGGATGCACTGGAGATCCAGGAGGATACCGGCCTTCCCTATGCCTCCAAGAATGGCAAAATGCACGCCTGCGGCCACGACAGTCATACAGCGATGCTTTTGGGTGCAGCCAAGCTGCTGAAAGAGCATGAGGATGAACTGAAAGGAACAGTAAAACTGATCTTCCAGCCGGCGGAAGAAGGCCCCGGCGGCGCTGAGCCCATGGTGCGGGACGGCGTTGTGGACGATGTGGATGGTATCTTTGCCATGCATATCGGGAACTTGCTCAGTGGCTCCGGGCAACGGACTGTGGATGTGACCTGGGGTGGGACAACGGCGGCCGACGATCAGGTGATCATTCAGATTACCGGCCTGGGAGGACATGGCTCCATTCCTCACAAATGTGTGGACCCTGTGGTGGTAGCCGCGCAGATCATCAACAATCTGCAGACGATCGTCAGCCGGGAGACTGACCCCTTCGACAGCGTCGTGATCACCATTGCCAGCGTGGAGGCGGGACGCGGGACATTCAATGTGATTCCCGAGACTGCAACGCTGAAAGGAACCATTCGAAACGCCAATCCCAAAACACGGGACTATACCCTGAGCAGAATCCGCCAGATCGCGGAAGATACGGCTCGTATGATGCGGGCCAGCTGCACCGTGGATTTTGTGGATGGGTATCCGGCCCTGGTCAATGACCGCAGAATGGTAGAATCTTTCCTGAAAACGGCCGGAAAATGTTTGCCCGAAGGGGAAGTCAATGTCCTGCCCCATGGCGTGACCGGCGGTGAGGATGCTGCATTCTTCTTCCAGAAGTGTCCCGGCTGCTATTTCGTTTTGGTGAGCAGCGCGCCGTGCCCCATCGACGGAAAGGAATATGGGGCCCATCATCCCCGCTTCTGCCTGGATGAATCCGTCTTTTGGAAAGGCTCCGGCCTGATGGCCCAGTCCGCGATGGACTGGCTGGCCAATCCCACCATCGAGTAAAAAAACCATTATTTAAGCTCCAGTCGCCTGCGGCGGCTGGCTACATAGGCTGGACTGCCATGGAAAAGCCGCCGCCGCAGAAGAAAAAGCAAAATTTGCCTCAATTACTCAATTAATTTAATAAACTAAATCAACATCGAAACATAAAGATAGAACGGAAGAAAACTTTTGTGTTAGGAGGCAGTGATTATGGAACATAAGGCACCGGAAGCATTGATTCAGCAGGCGATCAAAAAGCACCATGCTACGGCGGTGGCGCTCAGCGATGATTTGTATGCGCATCCCGAACTGCCGGATCAAGAATTTCGTTCCAGCCAAAAGATCGTGGAGCTGCTGCGGAACGCCGGATTTGAAGTGGAGTATCCGTACCTGGGCTACCCCACGGGATTTCGTGCGGTTCTGGACAATGGGGAGGGCCCTTCTGCGGCGATCCTGACAGAATACGACGCCCTGCCCGGACTGGGCCATGCCTGCGGACACAATGCTCACGGCTCCATGTCGGTGCTGGCGGCGCTGGCGCTGTCTGAGATCAAAGATCAGTTCAAGGGCAAGCTGTATGTGTTTGGAACGCCTGCGGAAGAAGAGGACGGTGCCAAGGTCGGCATGGCTGCCCAGGGCGCTTTCGACGATATGGACGTGGCCATGATGATCCATAGCTGGAGCGGGGGCAAGAGCGTGCCCAATATGGATGTGCTCAGCCTTCGCTGCTACATTGTGGAGTTTACCGGGCAGTCGGCCCATGCGGTGGCTGGGCCTTGGAAAGGCCACAGTGCTTTGGCTGCAGCCAGAAAGTTTTTGGATCTCATTGATGCCAGACGGGAGTGCTTTACTCCGGACATTCATGTCAATGGAGTGATTACTGAGGGCGGCCAGTACCCCAACATTCTTCCCGAGCGCGCTGTGGTGCGCATGGAGATTCGTACGGATTCGCTGGGCAAGCTGGAGGCCATGGATGAGATCGTGCGCAAATGCGCCCAGGGCGTCTGCCTGGCGCTGGATTGTCAGGCAACGTTCCGCAAAGGATTTGAAGACTTTGACGACATGGTTCGGGTGCCGGTCCTGGAGGATGCGGTGGCGCAGCTCTTTGCGGATATGGACCTGCCCAGCAGCGCGGTGCTGCCCCCCAACGGTTCTTCCGATGTGGGCAATGTAAGCTACCACTGTCCTACCATTCAATCTCTGGTGGCTCTTTGTGAGGAACCCTATGCGCTGCATACCGAGCAGTTCCGGGATGAGACCATCAAGCCTTTGGCCCATCAGGCGATTGCACATGGCGGAGAGATCATTGCGAATATCATGTATCGGACCCTGACCGATGCACAGTTCCGCAATGAGGTTCGCCAGTCCTATCTGGTTGAGAAGGAACGCAAAATTCATTCGTAAAGGAGGGAAGCACGGAAAACCAATTCGATCTTGTGTAACCTGGGATGTGAAAGGTGAGTAAGGAGGAGACTTATATGGAAAATGGCAGTACTTTAACAAAGAAAAAACGTTTTACCCTTCCGCACATTTATGTGCTCATGATGATCATCATTGTGATTTGCGCCATTGCCAGCTGGATTCTTCCGGCAGGCCAGTTTGACCGCGTTCTGAACGAGGCCGGTCAGAATGTGGCAGTTCCCGGCACGTTCCACACCGTGGAGCAAACGCCGGTGGGCTTTTTTGAAATGGTGCAGTGCATTTATACCGGCTTTTGTGAGGCCGGCGGCGTAATCTTCTTTGTGTTTATCTCCTACGCTTCCATTGGCATTATGATCGGCAGCGGAGCCTTCAACGGGCTGGTGGCCTTTTTGCTGAAGATTTTCAAAGGCAAAGCCCGCGCAGCCATTATCCCCATTTTTATGGTCGTGATCGGCTCTGCCTCTTCCACCATCGGCCTGTTTGAGGAATGGTTCCCGTTCATCCCCATCTTTGTGGGAATTGCCATCGCAATGGGCTTTGACGCTGTGGTAGGACTTGGCATCGTGGCCCTTGGCGCCGGCATGGGTTATTCCGGCGCGGCTATGAACCCCTTTACCATGGGTATTGCCCAGAGCATTGCAGAAGTTCCCTTCCCCTCCAACATGGGCTACCGGGTATTTTCACACGCCTGTATGATCGTGGTGGCCTCCATTTTCCTGGTGCGGTATGCCCTGAAGGTGCAGGCAGATCCCAGCAAGAGCCTTGTGTATGGAGATGACTTTTCCAAGTTTTCCATGAGCGAGGAAGAGCTGAAGAATCACCCCTTTGGCATTCGGGAAAAGCTGGTCCTGTGCGTCCTGGTCGCGGGAATCGCCGTGATCGTTTGGGGCTGCCGGACCCAGGGCTGGTACTTCACTGAGCTGTCCGCGGTATTTATCATTATGGGTGTAGCCAGCGCCATTATCATGGGTTATGGCCCCAACAAAATCGCGGAAAAGTATGCAACCGGCTTCTCGGATGTAGCCATGGCCTGTATGATGATCGGTCTGGCGCGCGGCATCCTGATGGTGCTGACGGCTGGCAATATCATTGATACGGTCGTGTACTACTTCTCTCTGCCTCTGTCCAATTTGCCCACTTGGCTGGCTGCCGTGGCCATGCTGGTTTTCCAGACCTTGCTGAACTTCCTGATTCCCTCCGGCTCTGGTCAGGCAGCGACCACAATGCCGATCATGGCGCCCATGGCAGACCTGCTGGGCCTCACCCGCGATACGGCTTGTCTGGCCTTCCAGTTTGGTGACGGACTGTCCAACTGTTTGTGGCCCACCGCCATGGTTGGTATTTTGTGCGGCCTGGCTGGCGTCAAGATTGAAAAATGGTGGAAGTTCTTTGTCCCCTGCTTCATGGGCATTTTTGTAGTGCAGGCCTTCTTGATGGTGGGTGCTGCGTTGATTGGCCTGTGATAGACCGCAAACAGTGAAAGAATAAGCGGATATCCAGGGACGAGGCGAGCTCTCAGGAAGCAGCGTCATGTACCTGTAGGCCAAACAAAGATAAAACGGAAAAGGCCCGCTGAAATCTTCGGATTTCAGCGGGCCTTTTTGCACAGAGCGGAACCGCTTACCGCATTGGCACGAAGAAAAATAGACAGACGATCTGCCGCTCCGATTCCAGGAAGTGCATATGTGAAACCATAACCTGCAAAGGCTGCGTGAAGCAGATGACCAAGGACGTTTTTTGCTGCTGGGGTTCTTTTTGGCGGTGTTGTTTCCCTATAGAAAACGCTTGTATAAATTGCATAAAAGTTCTTGCTAAATATTATTTTTTTCCACAAATATTCAAACACCCTCTTGATAAAAACGTTTTATCGCTATAATAAAGTCATCGGTTATTCATTTAGCAAACCGAAGAATTAAATACTGAAAGAATGAAATGGAAATGAAACGAGCCCTTGCACTGTTCCTCACGCTGGCCATGTCCGTTACCCTGTTTGCCGGTTGCGGGAGCAACAACAGTTCCTCTGGTTCCGACGCTTCTGCCGGTTCCGCCAGCGCATCTGGGTCCAGCCAGACCTCCGATGAACACGAGCCTCTTACCTTAAACTTCTCCATGACCGCCACCATGGAAGAGCACCACGGTGCCTGCTGGCAGACGTTCGCGGACTATGTCCACGAGAAGTGCCCCTGGATCACCATTGAGATTCATCCTTCCGCTATGCCAAGAATGATATGAGCGTCGATCCGGCGGCCCTGGATCTCCGGCAGGGAGTTGAGGGCGTTCCAGAGTCGGATAAACAGCTCCATGCGCTCCAGAAGCTCCTGGGGCGTGGGCTCATGCAGGCAGGCGGAGTATTCAATCCCGTCCTCACAGTCCAGGGAATACTGCGCCTTGTGCCTGGTGAGCCGCCGCTGGTACCCGAGAGACCATTGAGATGACCCGGATGGCAGTGGAAGCCGGCGTGGACACCGTCATGATCGTGACGCCCTTCTACAACAAGCCCACGCAGGAGGGCCTGTATCTGCACTATAAAGAGGTGGCCGAGAGCACCTCTGCCGACATTATTCTGTATAACATTCCCATTTTTACTGGTGTGAACATTGATCCGCCCACCCTGCGGGAGTTGAGCAAGATCAAGAACATCATCGGCATCAAAGACGAATCGGGCATCAATCCCACCCAGATTACCGACTATTTTATGGCGGTGGAGGACATCAACCCGGAGTTTGCCGTGTTCAACGGAGACGATATCATGCTGCTGCCCACCATCATTCAAGGCGCCATGGGCATTATCAGCGGCGGCGCGGCCATCTTCGGCCATGAGATCCGGGCGATCTTCCAGGCTTTTGAGGCCGGTGAAAATGAAAAGGCCCGAGAGATCAACCGTAAGCTGTACAGCTTCTGCAAGACGCTGGGCCAGGGCGGCCGCATCCTGCCCAATTCTCTGCTGCGTCCCGCGGTAGAGGCCGTTTCCGGCGTGAAGATCGGCCCGCCTCGTCATCCCCTCACCCAGGCCACTGAGGAGGAGTTTGCCGTCACGGCGGCCGTGCTGAAAAAGGTGGGCAAGCTGTAAAATCACCCTGATGCACATCTTAGCCTTTTGCCATCATCAAAGAAGGAGAGATTCTTATGAAGAAGCTGTTTGGCACGGTCGTTCCCATTATCACCCCGCTGACGGAAGATGATAAAATCGACGTGGCAAGCTTAAAAAATCTGACAGACCACTGTATCAACAACGGTCTGCAGTGCCTGTACCCCTGCGGAACCACCGGCGAAATGATGTATCTGACCGTGGCGGAACGCAAGCTTGTGGCGGAGACCGTGGTGTCTCATGCGGCAAAGCGTGTGCCTGTGTTTGTTCAGGTGGGAGCCTGGAATCTGGCCGATACCATTGAGCTGGCCAAGCACGCTGTTTCCATTGGCGCGGACGGCATCGGGGTCGTCACCCCTGTGTTCTATAAGCTGAGCGATCAGGGCCTGGTGGATTTTTACAAAGCCGTCTCCAGCAGTGTGCCTGCGGATTTTCCGGTGTATCTGTACAGCATCCCCCAAAATGCGATCAACGATATCAGCCCTTCCACCGCCGCCAGAATTGCGGAGCTCTGCCCCAATGTGGTAGGGATCAAGTACAGCTATCCTGACTTTACCAAGCTACAGCAATTTATGCTCATCCGGAACGAGACGTTCAGCGTACTGGTTGGCCCGGACCACCTGTTTGAGGCAGTGTGCGCCGTCGGCGGAGAGGGTACGGTTTCCGGCAACGCCATGTGTATCCCCGAGCACTATGCGGCCATCTGGAGTGCCATCCAGGCTAAGGACTACGACCTTGCCACCAAGTATCAGCGGAAGACCAATGTTTTGAACGCAATCATGTGTGAGATCAACAACATAGCCGCTTACAAGGTCATTTTAAAAGAAGAGGGGGTCATTGCCACCAGCAAGATGCGCCGCCCCATGGAGAACCTGACTCCAGAACAGGAAACCAAGCTGTTGGCGACCATGAAGCAGATGAACTACCGCCAGATCCAGCTCTGATCCGGCGGCCGGGACCACAGGGAGGAATGGCTCCTTTACATGGGACCGGGGCATTGATACCGCCCTTGGGCGTCTTCCCGCTGTAACAACTTTTGTCTGGCTGCTGACTCTTACAAAAAGCCGCCTGTGATATCCTTAGGATATCACAGGCGGTTTTTTATAAGCTTTTATGAAAACCAACCGGCTATACCTGCAGAAAGGGAACGGCCCTGGTCAGGAAAAAGCCTCCCTTTGCTTCAGGTAAATGCAGGTTTGCCTGCTGCGTTCATGATGGCCCCGGTTCAATGACTTACAGCTGTTTTACAGATTTGCGGCGGATCAATTCCACCGCCATGGTACGTTTTACAACAGGGAGATTCTCGTTGTTCAGCCGGGCCAAAAGGTCCATGGCTGCCTGCTTTCCCATCTCCACTGCGGGCTGACGGATCACCGTGATGCCTGGATAGCCGTACTGGGCCAGTTCATGATCGTCATATCCAACCAGGGAAAGGTCTTCTCCAATACGCAGCCCCAGCTCCTGACAGGCCTGAATACAGCCGATGCAGATCAAGTTGTTGGCAGCCACAACGGCAGTTGGAGGATCAGGCAGCTGCATAAGCTTTACGATGCTCTCATAGCCTGTGCGGTTGCAGAATTCATCCAGAATGATATAGTCTTGCCGGATGGGGATGTGGTGCTCCTGAAGCACGCTGCGGTAACCATCAAGCCGGTCCGATATAGTGGTGGCCCAGGAATGGGCGCTGATGAGGGCAATTTTTTTGTGCCCTGCCCGTACCAATTCCTGCGTCAGCATCTGTCCGCCCTGGAAGTTGTCTGCCAGGACGGTATTCATCCCCTCTCCCCGGCGGTAGCGGTCCACGATGATGCAGGGCTTGCTCCAATTTTTATAAAATTGAAGGTTTTGGTCTGGAATGGCAATGATACCGTCTACGATTTTGTCAAATTTGGTCTGGATCTGGCTGTATTCTCCGGCAGGGAAGTTATTGTGTGGCAAAAAAACGGCATAGTACTCGTTTGCCCGCAGTTCCGCTTCGATGCCGCACATGACTTGGGAAAAATATGGGTTTTGAAAATCCGGAACCATGACCAGGATCATTTTTGTTTTTCCGGTGATCATGGAGGCCGCGATGTTGCTGGGGACATAGTTCAGCTCGCTCATGACCCGCTGAACCTTTTCCCTGGTGCGCTCACTGACCCGATCCTTACCGTTGAATACCCGAGAGACGGTAGAAACAGATACATTTGCCAGTTTCGCCACGTCAAAGATAGTCGCTTGTTTTTCCGATGACACGTTGCTTTTATTCATAGCCGTCCATCCTATCTCAAATTTCAGCCCGCAGGCGATTTTGTGTTTATAAAATGGTCTTGGCCAAGGCCACCATCAGAGACATGGTAAACATGGAAAAAAGCGTCTCTACCGAAACGATCTGAGCGGATAAGACACTGTCCTGTTTGAGCTGGATTGCCAGCATGGTATTGGCCGCCGCTGCCGGTGCGGAGGCCGCAATGACGCATACCACAGCCACCATCGTATCAAGTCTGAAGATCCAAAGCAATAAAATGGTCAGCAGCGGAACCATCAGCAGGCGTTGAAACATGGACCAGAGCGCTGGCCTGTCGGTGAGCAGAGCCTTGATTTTGCACCCATACATCCTCTGCCCGATGACAAGCATACAAATGGGGGTATTCATGTTGGCGATGTGATCGCATACCCCGGTCACCACGGAAGGGAGAGAAAAGGAGGTGGCAAACAAGACAAGCCCAACCACGGTCCCCACGATTCCGGGGTTCAGCAGCGTCGTGGAGAGCTTCCAATCTTTTTTGGTGCCCAGCAGCAATATTCCGTAGGTCCAGAATACCAGGTTGAAAGCAGCCACGCACGCCACGCCGTAGAACACACCGTCCGCCCCATAAAGCGCATATTCCAGCGCCAGAGAGATCATTCCACAGTTTGGGAAGATGGCGGTAGCCCGCAGGACTTTCTTTCGCCGCTCATCCGGGTCTGAAATGGTGATGCGTGTCAGCAGGATCGTGCCCACAAGGACGGCCAGCATCAGACCGGCTGCCAGCATGAAGTTATGAAACAGCAGTGGATCAAATTCCCGCTGAAAGGAGGAGATCATCAGGCATGGTGCAACCACATAGAGGCTCAGCTTGGCCAGTCCATCGGTTGTCTCATTGCTGAGCAGGTTCCACCGTTGGCAGAAATATCCCAGCACAGCCAGCAAAAATAGTATGATAACTTGCTCTGACACGACGAGCATATTTTCTACCATTTGTGCTGCGCCAGCTTTCTGTGAAAGCATAAAACGTTTTTACATATGTAATTCTAACATTTTTATCAAAAAAAGGCAATTACAATTTTGAGTGTTTTTCACAAAAATGTTCCGGGATTTCCAAAGGCTGCTCTGTCCGTCTCAGTGGGGAATTGTAAGAAAGCGCCTTGGGAAATTGTTGGCCCGGTAAATCCGGCCGCCGGGGCGCCGCGCTTGTGGGGAGGGGTGCGGCAGCGCCGCAGCCTTTTGCGTTTGCCTTCCGGAAGAGAGAATGGGAGAGGATCATTTTTTAAAAAACCTTTAGGAAAAAAACGGAGAGCAATGGTATAATATTGTCAAAAAAAGACGATTTGAAAGGGCGATGTTTCGTCCTTTTCATAGGCTGCAGGCCAAGGCTGGCGACAATGTAAGGATGGTGCTTTTATGGAAAACAACCAGATGCTGCCTTTTGAGCGCAATCGCTATTATGTTGGAAAACTGCTGACCTCTGCCGATTTTCAGGCGGAACAGACGTATCATAATCATAAGCGCCGGTTCCTCAATGAGATGATATTCGGCAGCGGCATTGTCTGCGGTCTGGGTGTATACAGTCTGGACGACTTGTCCATCATGGTGGACTCGGGCGTTGCTGTGGACGGCTGTGGACGGGAGATCGCCGTGGAAAATCCCGTGGTACGGAAGCTGTCGGCCATCGAGGGCTTTGAAGAGCTGGAGACGGAGCGGGCCACCTTGTGTCTGCGGTATCAGGAGGAGAATGTTCACCCTGTCTACACCGTTCAGGGCCAGGAGAGCGGAGAGCACTATGAATGCAACCGCATCCGGGAAGGGTGGCAGCTTTTCCTGCGGGACAGCAATGCCCTGCCCCCGGTCTGCCCTCCGGAGCCGGAGTTTTTGGCCGCTTCTGTATTGTATGAAGACGAGGACTATGCGGTGACCTGCGCCATGCCTGCCCAGAGTCCATGCGGTGCGGCGGTGCGGCTGGAAATCAAGGTCGTCCGTCTGCGGGAGACGGCTGAGCCTCTGACGCTGAAAGCGGCCATACAGATGCCGGCATTTACAGATGAAAACGGGGAGCATGAGCTGCGTGTGGAGCTGCTGGAGTTCTGTCCGGAAAAGGAAGCGGTGCTGCATCGGTATGTCAAGGCCCAACCCGCCCCGGTCAAGGAGTCTGTACTTTTGGCGGACCACCAGGAGATCCATGCCCGGGTGGGAGAGGACGAGCGGACTGCCAGCGAAAATTTTGTGCTGCGGGTGGCTGTGGTTGAGGCGACGGCGGCACAGATCGCGGATCAGGCAGTATCCTCGGCCAGCTTGGAGGTGCGCAGCGCCGCGGGCGGGCAGGATTATGTGCCTCTAGGAGAGGTGGCACTTCAGCGTACCCGCAATGCGTATCTGATCGAAGAAATCGACACCACGGGTGTGCGGCAGTACATACGGACACTGGCAGGCGCCGCCCTGCGGCAGGAGCTGGAGGAGTGGTTCCGCCCGGAGGCTGTCGGGTCTTCCAGAAGCCCCGCCGCCCAGAGCGCGCCGCCTGCGGTGGAGCGCCGGACAGGGCCTGTCTACGCCACAGGTCTGTGCGAGATCCCGCTGGGCGCCAATATGCGCCGGGGACAGGTGGCCTATTCCAACGAGATCGTCCATGGCCTTGGACCTGGGACGGTATTTGTGTCTGTGGGGGCGGAGTATCTGGCGGATGATCCCAGGCTGGGCACTGCGGCCCGCAGCACCATTTATGGAAATGTGAGCCTGTTCCCGCAGGAGCAGGCATCTATCGTGGCTGCGGAGACGGCGGTAAAGGTGATGAATGACCGGGGCAGCTTTGTGGTGGCGGCAAAGCTTCTGGAGGACAGCACACAGGTGGTGCTGACCCTGCGCTGGGTGGCGGTCTCTCTGCCTGGCAGCGGGGATGAAAACAAACTGCAAAAGCTGTCTGGCAAGAGCATTGCGGCGGTACAGCCTACTGTGGTGCTGGCCACCAGAGAAAGCCATTTCTTCAATGTGCGCTTTAACAACATGGAGCCCTGTACACTGACCTATGAGCTGACAGAGAAGGGCTCGGGGGAGATCACCTCCGATGGCATTTACACCGCCCCCGGACGGGAGGGCGTTTTTGAGATCCGTATCTCCTGCACAGAGATGCCGCTGATCTCCACCTATGCCTATGCGGTGGTGAAGAAGCGGGATGCCCAGGAAAATGGCGAAGAGTGACCGGCGGGACGAAGCCGAACGATAAGCAGGAAGGAGGCAGGACATGATTTACTACGCCCAGGGCATGGAGCTGGAAGTGATTTCACAGGTATTTCACGGCAGTGCCAACGATGTTGCCGTATGCCGGGACAGACTGTCCGCCTCCGATATCCTTTATACGCTGCTCATCGTCCATGACCGGGAATGTGCCCGGAAGATGCTGACGGTGATGGAGAACAGGACCCGTACCGATGAATCACCCTATTTGCTCTGCTTTTCCCAGAATGAGACGATGCTGTTCCTGTTTCCCTATCGGGAGGAGCGGAAATTTTCCGCCTTTGCCGCCGGCCAGATGACCAGTTCGGAGGCGGGAGAGGCCATCTGCATCAATCTGGTGATGGAGTGCCTGTCCACGAATCTGCCCTGGCCGCTGCTCTATCTGATATTGGAGCAGGACTGTGTTCAGATCGCCAAGGACAATACCATCTACTTTACAATGATCCTGGACTTGGCGGAGCTGGAGCCTGCACGAACGGAGCGCAACTGCGCCTCCCTCTGTGCCCGGCTGCTTCTGGACCTGCTGGCGGGGCCGGTGGCGGGCGGCGGGCGCCGCCGGAAAAAGCTGAAGAGTTTTGAGCTGATCTGGAAGAAAATGAGCAAAAATGCCTACACAGGCTTTCCGGAGCTGTACCAGGATATCAAGCTCACAGCTTTGCCTCAGATGAAGCTCTCCCTGAGAAGCAGAGGTCGGATTTTCTGGCAGCAACACAGGGACGGGCTGTTCCGGCTGCTGCTGGTGCTCTGCGTCCTGCTGGCGATCGCTGCGGCGGTCGTGCTGATCTCGCAGCTGATCTTTGGGGATGTGCCGTTGCTGCGGCTGTTCCGCCATACCTTTGATGTGATTGGAACAGAAAATCTTCACCAGGGAGGACACACATGAAAAAAATGACGATTCTGCTGGTCCTGCTGTTGGCGGGTATGCTGGCTGTGGCAGGCTTTCTGCCCTGGGGGATGCCCAAGGAAGAAAACCTGGTGCCGGGGCCGGCAGAGCAGGAGGACGGCGCCATGCTGGTGGCGGAGAACCGCTGGTTTACCTCCCGCATTTACACGCTGCGGGAGGGCCTTGTGTCCGGGGTTTATGAGGAAAGCCGGATTCGGGATGGAGCGGAGAGCCGCATTGTCCGGGTGACGGCACTGGACAGCGGAGCCTGTTTCATCCGTGTATTTGGCGATGGCGCAGACTGGGAGCTGGTGAAGCTGGAGGGCGGGAACACCCAGCTGCTCTACAGAGATACCTTTGAGGATAAAGTGTCGGTCACAGGGCTGCGGCTCCAGGGGGATTCCTACTGGATCACGGCCGTAGGCGACAACAAGGCGATCTTTATCTATGAGTACACAGCGGCAGAGGGGTTGGCCCTGAGGATGCTCCTGCCGGCCTGGTGGCTGTGGGACACGGTAGCCGCTGAATATGACGGGGAGATCATTCGGGCAACAACCGCTTATGGCGATTCCTATTTCATGACGCCCGGCGGGGATCTGACCTATTCGCCGGAGGCCGCGGAGACGCCGCTGCCTTCCTTTGCCGCGGAAGGGACCGGCTGGCTGCTGTGCAAGCGGACGGTTATGCTGTCCGTGCTGCTCCTGTGGGGGCTGGTCGCTGTGCTGCTGCTGGTCACCCAGGCCATCAGCCGCCGGGCCGACCGGCTGGCCAACCGCCTGACGGCGGTGGGAGGCGCGGCGGTGCTGCTGGTTTTGCTGGCGGCGGCTGGAATGGTATTTGGCGTGGTGCGGGTGACCGGAGGTCTTTTGATCTCCTGGCAGGCGGGGCGCCTGGCGCTGTTGGCCGCGCTGCTTCTCTGGGGGCTGGTGCTGGTGCTGCTGCGCATCACCTCGGGGCGTATTACCCGGCCGGTGAGGGCGCTGACACAGCAGATGAACCGGGTATCAGAGGGGGATGTGACCGCGCAGGAGGCTTCGCCTGGCAGGGATGAGCTGTGCCGGATGGACCAATCCCTGCAAATGATGTGCATGAATCTCTCGGTTTGGAAGTACGAAACCGCCTGCACCATCCAGTCCTACAGGTGGTTTGTCCCTGAAAAAATGGCACAGCTGCTGGAACGGCCTGTGGCAGAGGAGATCCAGCTGGGGGACAGCCACCGCCTGGTGGGAAATGTAGGTGTGTTCTCTGTGGGCAACCGGGCCCAGGCCCGGAATACCCTGGAGGACGATGCGTTTGTGGACTTCATCAACCACAGCTTTGGAATGTTCTACGACAGCATCACGGAAAACCACGGCTGGATGATCTCCAGCGGACTGCGCCTTTCCGATATGGCCGCGCTGTTTCCGCTTTCACCGGCGGACGGCGTCCGGGCCGGACTGGATTTTTTGGGAAAGATCCAGGTGAAGACGGCAGAGGCGATCCCGGAGCCGCGAGCCTGCCTGATCTTACATAAAGCGTCCTTCCTGTACGGCATCGCCGGGCAGGAGGAGCGGCTGTTTCCCTATCTCTCCTCTGCGGAGTTGGAGTTTTTGGTAGGCTATGCCCAGAAGTTTGATGAGGCTGGGGTACAGATCGTAGCAACAGAAGAATACTGGGAGCAATTAAAAGACTGCGGTTTTACAGGACGTTATATCGGATTTGTCTCAGTCGGGGAGCGGAGCGGCGCCTATAAGCTCTATGAGGTGTTGGATGCATATCCCGAGCTGGAGCGGGAGCTGCGGCGGGGCTATGACCAGCGGTTCCAGGAGGCCATCAACCTGTTCTATCACAATGATTTCTATTTGGCCCGGAATCTGTTTTCCACACTGCTGCGGGCCTGTCCGGGGGATGGGATCGCCCGTTGGTATCTGTTTACCTGTGAGCGATTTTTCAATCAGGAGGGCGGCGAAGAGCCGGACTACAGTCTCTTTGGCGCAGAGGGCTGACCGGATGCGCCTTGATCGGAAAGTAAGGAGGTGAGGGACGTGAAAAACCTGCTGAATATGTTGTTCTCATCAGCCAGGGCAAAGATCATGCCGCTGTGGATCAAGCTGCGGATGTGGACAACTCCTGCGTTCCTCCGCTCCAAAGTCCTGGTCAAGATCCGGGAGTTCTTCACCAGGCTGGTGGATGTCCGGCCCAGGGACAAATGGGACTACTACCCCGTCTTTCGCTGGCTGGTCAGCAAACGTCTGGCGTTTGCGCTGGTGGTGGCCCTGGGAGTGGCATCGCTGCTGTATCTTTCCGCCATGTTCCCCAATGACCTTTTGCAGGGCGGCGGCATCCCCACCTATGGGTACCGGTCCATTCCGCTGAAATTTTATACAGGTACGGTGAACATCCTGGCAAAGGGAGGGTACGTGGCCTACACCGGCCAAGTGGACGGCGGCGTAGCCTCCGGAAAGGGGACGCTGTACGCCGCCGACGGCAGCACTGTCTATGATGGTGAATTTGGCAACAGTATGTATAACGGCGAGGGCACCCTCTATTACCCCAACGGCAGCCCGCAGTATGTGGGCAGCTTTACAGACAACAAGTACAACGGCACCGGGAGCAGTTTTCGGCCCAATGGGACCCTGGAATACAGCGGCGACTATGTGGCCGGGGATCGGACCGGGAAGGGCACGCTGTACAACAGCGTGGGCAGTCAGGTCTTTCAGGGGAGCTTTCTGGGGGGAGAGATCGTCTACCATGACTTTCTGGCCCGCCCCACCAGTGAGGTAACTGAGCTTTACAGTGGGGAGACGGCAGTCTATCAGAGCAGTGATGAGTACTGTGTGACCATGCCGGATATCGACGCTGTGTATGCGGTGAAGGATGGAAGCAATACCCTGGAAAACCAGTGGACTGTGGACAGGGTATATGTGATGCGCGGCAGCGTGCCGCTGGAGAGCGGGACCTGCACCACCCTGCGGCAGCTGATGGCCGCCATGGGGGAACCGCTGTATTTCGGCAATGCGTGGGTGAATCTGCCGGAGGCCGTGGCCTGGAACCTGGTTGCGGAGGAGCAGCCGGACCGGGTGGACCAGGTGCAGGTGGAGTATTCCGCCAGCTTTGAAAATGTATTTACAGTTTCCCGTTATGACCGGAATTTCCAGATGTACCTGTATACGTTTGAACAGAACGGACTTTTATATACCTTCTATTTTACCGGCGCAGGGGAGCCGGAGTTTGTCATGTATGCCATTGAAAAGCAAAGCTGAGGAAAGGGGGGAGAGGGCTTATCCAACGGGAGCAGATCAAGGGGCGGCTGGTCCGTTTGGGCGCGTTGCTGCTGTGCGCCGCGCTGGTATGGTTTTCCATGGCGGCGGACACCCGGGCGGCGCTGAACGTGCGGACGTTCCACCTGGAGCAGGCACAGCGTATGGCGCTCAGCGCCAGCAGCGAGATACGCAAACAGAACAACCAGATCATTCTGAAGCAGATGAAGTACGTAGAGGCCGTGGAGGGGATCAGAGCCAAGGTGAAGAACCTGCGCAGCTTCCGGTGGAGCCCTCTGCTGAGCTTTAAGTTTCCCCAGCAGCTGGCTCTCACAGAGGAGTATGACCTGAATGTGAAGCCTCTGACCATCCAGACAGAGATCGACACGCTGAGGCACGGTCTGGATGATTTGACATATGAGATTACCCACAAGGTGAATCAGCAATATTTCGAGGTCTACCTGATGCAGGAGACCGCTGCCTTTACCCAGAGCCGCCTGGAAGATGCACAGACGCAGCTTGAGCGGAACAAAGCCGGTCTGCCCAGCGGGAAGGCCACCCAGAGCGATGTGGACCGGGCCCAAAAGTCTGTGGACACGCTGACAAAGGACCTGTCCAGTCAGCTGCGTGAGCTGGAGAACGCCAAAACAAAGCTCTCGGAGCTTGTGGGTGTGGACGTTACAGTGGGATATACCTTTTCCAATCCCTTTAAGACAGTGTCCATCCCCCGTGAACAGCTGGAAACCCTGACCCAGTACACACTGGACCATGACCAGTCGTTCTATGAGGCCAAGGCGACCACTTCTACGGCAAAGCTGAATGTAGACTCCTATGAGAGCCTGTTGCGAAGCCAGTACGGCTCCAAGATGGATATCATCCAGACCTATATCAATATGGCCAAGCAGGGGATGGATGTGGATTACAGTGCGTTCCAGATCAAGTACAAGGAGATGCTCACCGCACTGGATCAGCCTTGGGCCGGCAGTATCCGGATCTTGTTCTTTAAATTTACCAAGGAGTGGTTCAAGGGAGAGATCGACGGGACCCGGTATATCGAGGATGAAATGTATGCCGTGTACACCGCGTGCATGGAATACGGCAACGCGAAAAAAGAGCAGGATGCCCTGGAAAAGCAGCTGCGAACCCAGGTGCGGGACACCTATGAGAGCCTGGTCACAGGATGGAATACCTATGAGACGCTGCAGGGCCTGGCAGCTGGAAGTAAAGAGACGCTGGACCGACTTCTGGTGCTGAACAAGATGGGAAAGGCTACCTATACCGAGGTGGCCGACCAGCAGGAGGCCTATCAGGTGGCCCAGCAGGATGCACTGGACGTGCTGAAGGAATACAACGTCACGCTCAGTGAGTTTGACCGGCTGACCTGCGGCGCGGTGACCAAGTACCTGAAGGATGCCGGCATGGAGCTGGATACCGGCGAGGGCGGCGATGCTTACGCGGTGCTGGACCCCATTCATGACCCCTATTATTACATTTACAGCAGTGTGGCGGACCTGACGTTCTATATCGGCGTCAGCATTCCCGATGGCTTTGAGCCGAGCATCGACAGCTTTGAGATCTGGTACGCGGGGACGCAGATCGGGGATCGAACGCCTGTGGGCACAGAACTGCGGCACCTGACACTGGATTATCAGGACACCAGCGAGCTGACCATCCGTCTATATAACGGCGATACCTATGTGGATGAATGTACAGTGGACGCCTCCGTGCCCAGGGATGTACTGGATATCCAGGGGCAGGACACACAGCCGGAGACGGAGCGGGTCATCGGCAGCTATATGGTGAATACCACCATGGAGGGCGGTGTTTCCGTATCGGAGCTGAAGCTGATCATCAACGCGGTGGAAGATGCCTCCACCTACACGCTGACCTATGGAGAACAGGGCATCTACACCACGGACCCCCGCCCGGTGACCGAGTCCTTTTCCTACCTGACGCTGCTCATCGCCAGTCTGGAGGATGTGAGCGTCAAGCTGTATGACAAAGATGGGGCGGCCTTGCTGGAGGCACGGTTTGACCCATCCACACAGGAATTGGTTGCGGACATGACCGGAGGATGAGAAAGGAGGGATCAGCCATGGCAACAAAAACACAAAAACGGTACGGGCTGACCGCCTTGGCGGTGCTGCTGCTGGCGGGGTCCCTGATCCTGGGGAGGATGTACGCCCAGGGCTTCTGGGATGAGAGCCGGGCCGTCCACATCAAAGCCCGGGAGATCGAGAGCTCTACCCTGGCCATTGGGACCCATCTCATCCATCTCTCCGCCCTGAACGACAGTATCTATGAAGTGGCGCAGAAATCCGCGGAGGAATCCGGACAGAACCAGATCTATTACAAGTCGGAATTGGGCGGCGATGCCTGGTTCAACATTTCCACGGCGACTTCCCTGGCGGATATTACCACCTCGGGCGCGCCGGTGCAGGATGAGGAGATCGAGGCGCTGTTCTTCACCCACTACACCAAGTCCGATCAGGTCACCTACGACCTGCGGACAGGGCAGGCGGTGAACGTGTTCGACATACGCGACCCCTATGACCTGGAGACGCTGGAGGAATTGTCTCCCTTGAAGATGCAGTACGACCAGATCCTGGAGACACAAGGGGAAAACAAGGTGACGGCGCGGATCCATGAGATTTGGCAGACGCCGGTCAGCGGAGATGGCGCCCCGGAGGCCATTCAAAAGGCGGACAATCAGCTGGCCAAGCTGCAGGAGTATTTGAATATGCTGAAAAACAACGAGGCGGACGCCCGAGAGACGGAAAAAGTATCCGCTGTCATGGAGGCGGTGGATGCGGTCCGGCGGTATGAGGTGTTCACAGTGCTGGAGCCGGTGCTGTCCGATTACCTGGATGAGCTTGGCAAGGGCGAGACGGTTTCCATTACCACCGGAGAAGGGGACGACAAGACCACCGTGGAGCTGATGGAGAACGATCCGGAGCTGATGAGCGCTGTGTCGGAAAGCCTTGGCAATGTGCAGCAATCCATTATTACTTACGGCGGAAAAATGCTCAGTGAAGGTACCACGGTCATGAGCCAGACGGAGTACGAGTTTTCCAATGGACTGATCAGCCATGCCGAGAGCGGCAGTCATGCTGCGTGCGACACAGATGTTCAAAATTTGATCTTGCTGGACAACATTCTCAACGACATTATTTCAGACCGACCCCAGGAACTGGCCCTTTTGGAAAATACGCTGCTTTCCAAGGGAACCTCCGCCTATCTGCAAGCCCTGAGCCAGGGTGAGAGCGCGGAATACCGGGGAGAGGTGGCAAATCAGGCCGCCCAGGCGGTGCTTAACCGCCTGATCAGCGAGAATGAGGGGGAAGTGAATACCCGGCGGGGAGAGCTGGAATTTCTCATCGAAGCCAAGTGCAAGCGCATCGACCCGGCCAGCGGAATGACCTTCCTGGATGAGCTGCTGGAGCAGGCGACCAGCAGCTATGCCTCCGCAGTTCCCCAGGATGACTTTGCACAAAGCAGCCTTGCTTCTGTGGACGCGCACATCCAGTTCCTGACACAGAAGCGGCGGGAGCTGGAGCTGGCCACCGGCGGCAACGAGATGGATCAATTGATGGAGGAGAAAGAAGACCTTCAGACCCAGCGGCTGGCCGCGCTGGATAAAAATGACCTGTCAGGCGCCAAGGCGTTGGAGGAACAGATCTCCGCAATGGAAGAGGAGATCCGTGCCATAGAAGCGGAGACTGCCGCGCAGATCGCGCAGACCCGTGAGCAGATCAAAAACCTGGAGGAGCAGGTGGCGGCAGATCCGGAAAATACAGACCTGCAAAACCAGCTCAGCGCCGCCAAGGCGGAGCTGGCCAGCCAGGAAAACAGTCTGTCCGATGGTTCTCTGGGGGCAATGGTGGCCCAGTTGAAGCAAGATGCGCTGGACGGCCTTGCAGACGGCGGAGCGGAGGGAATGGAGATGGCCGCCCAGGCAGTGGACGCCATGTCCGGCCTGCTGGCGACTGATCCCAAACTGGTGCTTCCGGCCATGCAGGAGGTCTACAACGAGCTGCTGCTCAGCGGCGGCGATCAGGATCTGATCGATTCCATCGAGCAGGCGATTTTGGAAAACCCCAACGCCCTGCGGGAGGAATTGACGGCCGCCCAGCTGAAAGAGATCGCCCAGGCGTACCTGGCGGAAAACGGCAGCGGGGCCGGGACCGGCACAGGCGCTGGAAGCGGCACAGGCGGAACAGACCTGCTGGGCACCGGAGGCCTTACCCAGGGGGCGGCCAGGGATGCGCTGATCGAGATGGCCGCTTTGCAGCTATATTACGATGAGACCGGAAGCAGGGCGGCGGGCCAGCGGCTTGCCGCAGTGACGCAGGAGCAGAAAAATCTTGGCAATCCCATGGTGTTCCAGCGCATCCAGGACAGCGCCGGAGAGTATGTACCGCTGTCTGCCATTCAGGTCTTAACAGGTCGGCGATATGTGTGGAACAAAAATGCGTCCCTGGGTGTTTTGGCCCTGGGCGGTGACTACTATGGCTTTACCGTCTACTCCAACCAGGTCCAGCGTGACCGGGATGGGGAAAAGACAGAGAAGATGACGGCAAACGCCCGCTATCAGGCAGGTGTCCACATTCCGGAGGAGTACGCCTACGATCAATTCGGTGTGCAGGCGCTCTATCTTGCGGGGACTTCGCTGGGCTGCGCCTGTGATGATATGATACTGGCAAAGGCCCAGGAGCTGTTTGCCCAGTTCCTGGCAGCCTGAGGACGGGGCAGAGAAAGGAGTGATGCAATGGCTGATTATCCTATTATTTCGGATGTGTCCCAGTATATGGTGCGCATCCTCCGGGAAAAGATGTGCCCGGAGCCCATACCATCGCCCAATAACATCTCCGTTTCTTCCCCGGCAGAACAGGACGTGGACTATATCCTTGGCCTGTACCTCTATGACATTCGGGAAGAGGGTGAGGTAGCGGTACCCCCCCTGGTGGGGACGGGAAAGACCCGCCTGCGGCGTCCCCCCAGACCGTACAGCCTGTACTATATGCTGTTTATCAACGGTTCCTCCCAGATGGGCCTGAAAGCCGCGGATACCCAGAAAATCCTGGGCCGGGCGGCGCAGATCATCAACGATGGAAACGCTGTGGACCCCCGCCAGCTGCAAAGCTGGCTGGAGACTCAGGAGCCGCCCATCATATTCTCCCCGGCAAAGATCACGCTGGAGGACAAGGTCCGCGTCTGGTCCGCCATCAACAAGCCCTATCAGGTGAGCTTGTTCTACAAGGCGGCTCCGGTGTTCCTCTCCAGCGAGATCGTGGTGGACCCGCCCCGCGTCACGCAGGCGGAGTTTACCATTGGAATGCTGGACGGAAAGGGGGAGGGGTAAATGGAACGAACACTGGTGTTCACCCACAGACTGGATTTGGCTGTGCGGCTGGTGGACACCACCTCCGGCAGAGGCATTTCAGCAAAGAACATGGCGGTCTGTATCGACAAAAGCCCTGTCCGCTTTGGAGAAAAGGGGAGCGGGATGCTGATCCTGCAAAACCTGGAAAAAAGACGCTTCCAGCTGGAGATACGCTCTTCCGCCTACGAGAGGGTGGAGCGGGAAGTGGATCTGGATGCCCTGGGAAAGGGGCTGCCTCTGTTGGAGCTTCATCTCATTCCCGGCCCCGGCTATCCCGGCACCGATCAATTCCAGACGTTGGAGGGCACCCTGCCCGGCATTCAAAACCTGTCTGCCGTCCGAGTGGGGGACAATGCCTGCCTCATCCGGGAGTTTGACCCTCGAAAGCGGCTGCTGAAGCTGTTTAATCCCCACCATCTGGCGCTGGATCGTGTATGGTACGCCCTGGTGGACCCGGACCAGGGCTGCTATGAGCCGTTCCAGATTCTGCGTATGCTGGATGACCAGACGGTCAAAACAGACCGGGTGCTGGAGACCGAGTTTCGGAATTATTTCCCCATCAGCCCCACTGTGATGGGGGCTTGGGGCGAAGATGGCAAGTACTGTCTTCGGGTGCGGGATGAGGGCACGGCCTGCAAATGGCTGGTGCGATGGGAGGAAGGCGGAGCTGCCAAGTTCAGGACAGTGGATTTCCGGCAAGAGCCCCATCCGCACCTGGAAGAAGGAGGCGGTTGATATGGCGGTTGCGGTGGTGGCGGGCGCAACCTGCCTGTGTACAATGGGGACCGCTCCGGGGCAGCTCAATCCCACCAACCAGATGGGGATTCGTATGGGAGGAAAGCCTGTGGCCAGCATTGCCGATTTCGCGCCTATGAGCAATGTGGGCAGCTGCGGGATGTGTACCTCTCTGGGAAACCCCACTGTGGCTGCCGCTACCGCGGCGGCGCTGGGCGTATTGACCCCCCAGCCCTGTGTCCCGGCTCCGGCGGGACCATGGACCTGCCCCGGCAAGGTACGGGTATCGGGAAAACCGGTCCTTACCAGCGATGGGAAGCTGACCTGCGCCTACGGCGGTACCATTTCCATTATGAATCCTGGACAAATGACCACAAAAACATAAATCACGTACAAAGAATCGTTCATCAATGAAAGGAGGAAGGTTTCGGGAGCAAACTCCCGGAATCGAAAGAAGTATGGCTGAGTATCTATCCCCCGGCGTCTATGTGGAGGAGTACGAATCCTCTCCCCGTGCCATCGAAGGCGTTGGCACCAGCACTGCGGGCTTCATCGGCATGACGGTGAAAGGCCCCACCGTGGGCGCGCCCTCTCTGGTTACCAGCTTCGCGGATTTCCAGCGGCAGTTCGGCGGCTACCTGAGCGAGTATACCCACGGGGAGTACCGCTATCTGCCCTATGCGGTAGAGCAGTTCTTCACAAACGGCGGAACCCGCTGCTTTGTCACCCGTGTCATTCCTGAGGACGCGAAGGTCGCAACCGCGAAGGCGGGGATCCTCTCTCTCCGGGCCGCCAACGAGGGCAAGTGGGGCAACCGCATCCTGGTCAGCTTCACCACGGTCAACAAGCGGAAAATGCAGCTGATCGCCAAGGAAGGGGATCTGGTGTACACCGCCAAGAGCACCGCCGGCTTTGCCGAGGGCGATCTGGTGGAATTTGCCGGCGAGCTCAACCGCATTTCCGCTATTTTCGAGAATACGGTCACCTTTGAGCAGGCGTTTGCAGGCGATCCTGTGGACAACGCGCTGGTCCCCAAGGCGGTGGTATACTCCGTGGAGATGGATGTCACCGTCCGTTATGAGGGCGACATCGAGTCCTACTCCGGCCTGAACCTGAACCCCACCTCCCGGAACTATCTGGCGGACAAGCTGAGAGACAGCGCTCTGCTGGCCGTGGAGGATATCGCCCCTGCTCCTGAGATCGCCAACCCCGTCAGCCTGATCTTTGGTGAGGGCAAGCTGGCCGGTACCATGGCGTTCACCGGCGGCAGCGACGGCACCATGGAGGCAGTCAATGCCGGAACCTACATCGGCGAGGACAAGGGGCCCGGCAAGCGCACCGGCATCCAGGCGTTCATCGAGAACACCGTGGCCAGCATCATCGCTGTTCCCGGCGTCACCATCCCCGAGGTGGTGGTTTCTCTGGTGGCCCACTGTGAGAACCAGCAAAACCGCTTCGCCATTCTGGACATCCCCAAGGATAAGGTCAAGGTCAATGATGTTCTGGAGTATCGCGGCATTGTGGACTCCACTTACGCGGCCATGTATCACCCCTGGGTCCAGGTCTTTGATCCCGTCACCAAAAAGCCCGGCTTCGTGCCTCCCTCCGGCTCTGTGGCCGGCGTATACTCCCGCACGGATGTGACCCGGGGCGTCCATAAGGCGCCCGCCAACGAGGTGGTCCAGTGCAGCGGCCTGTCCGTGGGCTATAACAACGGCGAGCAGGATATTCTAAACCCCGCCGGAGTGAACCTGATCCGGGCGCTGCCCGGCCAGGGCATCCGCGTGTGGGGCGCCCGGACCGCCAGCTCCAACGCCAGCTTTAAGTATGTCAACGTCCGCCGCCTGTTCATCTATGTGGAGCAGTCCATCAAGGCCGCTACCAACTGGGTGGTGTTTGAGCCCAACAATTCCTCCCTGTGGGCGCGGGTCCAGATGACGGTGTCCTCCTTCCTGGAGAATATGTTCCGTGCCGGTATGCTGGCCGGCGAGACCCCTGCCGAGGCATTTTTCGTGGATATCGGCCCCAGCACCATGAGCCGGGATGACATCATGAACGGCCGGCTGATCTGTGAGATCGGCATCGCGCCCAGCCGTCCCGCCGAGTTCGTCATCTTCCGGGTGACTCAGTTCACCTCCGAGGCCGCCGGCGGCGCCGAATAAGCACACCAAACTATGTGACAAAGGAGACTTAAAATATGGCTAATGATATGAACAGCGCGGGTATGGCATATCCATTGACAAAAATGAATTTCCTGGTGTCCGTCCCCGATTTGTCGGGCGCTATGGCCGCGTTCAGCGAGGTCACCGGGATCGAGGCCAGTGTGGATGTGGTGGAGTTCCGCCAGGGCAATGCCCACTCTCTGGCCCCCGTCAAGATCCCCGGACTGGTGAAGCACGGCAACATCACATTGAAAATGGGCTACACCATTGCCAATGGCTTCAAAACCTGGATTCAGGAGTGCGTCAGCGAGACCCGCGGGGCCATGCCCCGCAAGACGGTCACCATTGAACTGCTGGACATTCGGGACGGCGCGCCCAACTCCGCCTATGATACCATCAAGGGCAACGTGACCTGGATTTTGAAAGAGGCCTGGGTGACCAAGTATTCCGGCCCCGATCTGAACGCCTCCACCAGCGAGGTCGCCATTGAGAGTGTGGAACTGGCCTACGAAGAGCTGACCATTCCCAACTGATCTTTGTGAATATGTCGTGGGGAGGGCGGAGAATTCCGCCCTCCCTGGACGGGGAGGTTAAACAACCATGACCACCGTATATGATTTTGAACTGCCAAAGGGGTTTGTGGACCAGCAGGGCGTGGTGCACAAGCGGGGAAAAATGCGTCTGGCCACCGCGGGAGACGAGATCGCCGCCACCCGTGACCCCCGCGTGCTGTCCAACCCCTCCTACTTGACCATTGTGATCCTGTCTGCCGTCATTACGGAGCTGGAGGGACTTGACGCCGTGGTGCCCTCTATCGTAGAGCGGTTTTTCACGGCGGATCTGGCATTTTTGCAGGATATGTACCAGCGCATCAACAATGTGGAGCCGCCCACTATGCAGGTCGTCTGCCCGGACTGCGGCAAGATCTTTGAGGTACCAATAAATTTTACGCGAGAGGGATAACGCTGTATCCCAAGCAGGAGCTCTACCGGGAGATGAGCTTTATCTCCTATTATTTCCATTGGAGCTCTGAGGAGGTGCTTGCGCTGGACCATGCCAGCCGGCGGCGGTGGTGTGAGGAGATCTCCGCCATCAACAGCAGTTTGAATCCCTCCAAGAAGAAAAAAGAGAAGAGTATTTTGGAATTTGGAAGAAAATAACGGGTAAGGAGGCGCAACGCCATGGCCAGCATCTCAGATCAGAACTGGATCGTTTGGAACCAGGGGAAAAACCCATTGGTCAATTTCAATTTCATGCTGCGCGTGGAGATGCTGTTCGACTTGCCCTGTAAAAGTGTGCGGGCATTTACCAGGGAACTGGAGTATGACTACATTCAGGAGGGCGGCCTCAACGACTACGTCCATATGCGGCGCAAGCCCATTACCCAGCCCTTCACACTGGAAATAGAGCGCTATGTGGGCGTGGATTATCTGGACCCCCTGCCTCTGGGCGCGGACCTGGTGCTGCCGGTTTTGCTGTTTGTCAGCCGAAACCACGACCAGTTCATCCCGGGCGTGGTGGCCCGGACGTATGTATTTACGGGCTGTACTGTCATGAAAAAGACATACGGCGATCTTGTGGCCGACCAGTCCGGCCTTTTGGTGGAGACTACCACCATCGGTTACCGGGAAATGCTCTGTGTGGACCTGCCCTGGAGTGAAGCGGGAGACAATATCTCCAAGGACATTCAGACGCCCCCCACCAATGCCAAATCAGTGGATCAGACGCCGTCTCAGCTGAAAGCGCTGGCCCAGGAGCTGTACAGCCAGGCGCTGGCGGCCAAGACCCAGGCGGACACGGAGCTTGTGCAAGGGGACGTAGAGGCCCTGCTCCAGGAGCTGGAGCAGACGCTGGGCAGCCTGCGAAGCGCCGTGGGGCCGGGCGGAGCTTTGACACAGCAGCTCGATCAGGCGAAAGCCGGCCTCAACGGTGAGGGCGGCAAGACGAAAAAGGCGCTGGCCGACGAAGCCCTGGATGCCGCCCGCATGGCAGAGCAGGAAGCCAAGGAAAGAGAACGCGCCTGGCGGGAAGCAGATGCCGCCTGGCACGAAGCAAGCCGTAAGGGCAGCGAGCTGCAAAACAAGCTGCAGGATGCCGGGGAAAAACCAAATGATTCGCAATCCCCGCAGGAAACGGCCCAGCAGACTGCCGCCCAGGATGAGCAGGCCGTGGGCGCGGAGCAGCTGAAAGCGGCGCAAGCGGAGGAAAAGGACGCAAAGTCCCAGGCGGATCAGGCCAGAAAAGCATATGATGCAGCGGTGGAAGAGTGGAAGAAAGCCGCGGCGGAAGCTGAAAAGGCCCGCGAGGCGCAGGAACAGGCACAGCGTATGCTGGGGGAGGCACAAAGCGCTTTTCAGACGGCCTCCAAGCAGATAAATCCCCTGCAGAACAGCCTGACCAATCTGAAGCTGCGCAAGGACACCGGAAAGCAGGCGCAGACAGATTGCAGCGACCAGCACGACAAATGCCTGCAGGCCAATATGGCCCTTCAGGCCCTGGGGGAGGATAACCTGCCACAGATCAATGCCGGGTTTGAGCAGGTGAAAAAGCTGTCCAAGCAGACGTGCTATCATGAAAAGCAGGTGCGGGAAGTGTGCCAGCATATGCAGGCTGCCCGAAAGCTGCTGTCGGAAGTGGTGGAGATCCCCCAGGCAGGACAATGAGTGCGTGATACCAGATACAGGAGGCCGCCATGCTCACACTGAAAGCCCCGATACAACTGCATATCACACAGGATCTCACAGGGAACGCGGAGAGCTTTTGTGAGCGCATCCGGGGCAATTACAGCCTGCTTGGCGCGCATTTCACAGCCAAGGATCTGCTGTTTCTGATGACTGCCCCCCCGGAGCTTCCGGAGCAGCTGGGCGGTATGACGACTTTGGTGAACCAGCAGAATACCGTGGATGTGCGAAGCGTCACCATGGAAGTGGCAAACCATGTGGTAAACCGCATTTTGCTGGATGGTACGCAGCAGTTTACCTATCAGGATCAGGTGTACATCACCATGGTGCTGAACCGGCTGGGCATTACGAACGTGGCACGATTCATGGAGCAGGTGCGGCAGCTGCAGGTGGAAACTGAGAGCACTGTCCACATGGCGAAGCTGTACCGGGAGGAACTGGAGCGCATCTTGCAGCGAAGCGCGGCGGGAGAAGCCGCTCCAGCGCTGCCCCTGCCCATGGAAACCCAGCAGGACGAGCCTGCCGCGCCCCAGGACCCACGAGTCACGCTGTGTATGAGCATCCTGAACCGGCTGAAGACAACAAATCTGTATGAGACGGTCTATGCCTTTCAGCGCAGCTGGACAACTGGGGCCAATATCATCCGCAACCAGGAACTGAAGCTGTCTGAGCAGCTGCGGTTCAGCAACGCGGTGTCGCTGGCCCAGATCAAACAGCAAATCTACCAGCAGCCCAAGTTGCATCTGCTCCACCACCTGAACGCATATGAGACAGGGGCGCTGTTGGAAGCGCCCAAGAACGAGGACGAAGTGATCGCCCAGGCGGCCGCCGCCGCGCTGATCACCGCTGTGGACGACACGGTGGTGCAGGTCTTGAACCGGCCGCAGTACCGCCAGGAGCAGTGGGTGCAGGTGAAAAATGCCCTTTGGCAGGTGGCGGAACATACGCTGTCCCGGTTTGAGACATATCACAGCCAGTCCCAGCCGGCAGTTGACTTGTCCCAGCGGACAGAGCTTGCGTGGAATACCTATGTGCAGGAGCTCAAGGAGTACCAGAGGCTTTACCGGCAGATGTATCCAAAGGCGGAGGGAAGAACCGTACCGCCCATGGGGGATCAGCGGGCAGCACAGATATTCCTTCAGCATCAGATCAGGGAGGGTGAAACAGAGAAAACCTTCCTGGAACGAAGCACACAGCTTCAAAGAACAGATACCAAGCAATATGTCACGCAGACAATGCTGCGGGATAGCCTGCGGCAGACCATACGAGAAACAGAACATCCGGTGCCCCCGGCGGTTCAGCGAGATGCCGCCCAGGGCACGGAGACTTTGAACCTGATTTACCAGAACGAGACCCACCAGGAAAGCCAGTTCCAATCCTGGGAAACAAATGAGACAGTACCCCTCCACGGCCGGACGCCGGAAGCAGAGGAGGACGAGCCCCAGGAAAGGAAGCCCCCTGCGTCAGCGACATACGCAGACCGGGAGAGGATACTCCGTCAGGAGCGGGAGCAGCAGCGTTCCAGCGAGCATCTGCGGGAAATCATCCGCCAGCAGTTGGGAAAGGAGCATAGCATTTCTGCCCCCGGCCGTGAGGCAATGTTCCTACCGGCTGATCTGCGGGGAGGGCCTGCGGAGGACGAAGAGACGGAGCGCATCCAGCGGACTTTGGCGGAGAACACACAGCTGGAACAATATATTACCAAGGAACATGACCGGCAGTTCCAACAGCGTACCATCCAAGAGCTGCTTGGAATGGCGGAAAAAATACACGGCGGGCAAAGTATGCCGCCGGAGGAACATAACAGCATATTCCATAACGTTGCGATCAACCAGGAGAATCTGATCCACCGCCTGCAAAGCGGGGAGACGGTGACGATAGAGGAGCGGGCGGTCATCAACCAGCTGCTGTCTGTACCGGAATTTCAGCGGCTTTGGCCGTCGAAGCGCTCCCCACAAGCTTTTGCGCTTTTGCGGGAGCGCACCAAGCGGGAACAGGAGCGGGTGGTACGGGAGGTCGGGACACCGGCGGAGGTCTTGCCGCCGGTGCGGGAGCGGGCAGAAACCATTCTGCCGTGGCTGGAGCTGCCCAAGCAGACGGAAGCTCAGCCTGCTTTGCCCATCCAGCCGGTGCCGCTGACGCCCAGAGAGGCGGAGGAGCAGGTGCCGGAGATCTTGCTGGAGGAGATGAACCGCATCGACCAGCATAACCGCACCGTCCTTCAGGCACTTCAGAGGGAGCGCTTGCAAAGGGAGCCCCAGCTTCCCCCAGGCCCGGATCTCCAGCGCACCATGCGGGATGCGCTGCGGGCGCTGAATGAGCCGGAGAGCGTTTTGCGAGAGATCTATGCCCAGCGGGAGCAGCCCGCCGCCATGGAGCACCCGGAACTGACCCCACGGGAGCAGGCGCTGCTGCGCCAGGCCCGGCCGGAGGAACGGGCGGTCTATGAGGCGGTGTTGGCCTATCAAAAGGACCCGGAGGGGACGTTGGCAAAGGGCTTGCTGAAGCCCGGCAGCCTGGGCGCCCTACATGCCCAGCTGCAAAAGGCGGCACAAGGGGAACAGCCCCTGGTGCTGGAGCATCCTGAGGAAAAGACCAAGCAGGAACAGGAGCGGCTGTGGCAGCGGTCGGAGACGGTGCTGAAACAGTTTGAGCGCCTGCCGGTCAGGCGCCGGAGCATCGTGGAGGAGACGGCGCCGCCCCCGGCGGTGAAGATCGTCCATAAGCAGGAAGCTGCCGATGTGACAGAGGAGCTTCTGGAGCAGTTTAAGCAGCAGCAGACCCAAAAGATCACTCAGACTGATACCCGTGAGGAAGTGACCCGCCGCCAGAGCCACCAGGTGGACGTGCATCAGGTGGAGCGCAAGGTGGTGGCACAGACCACGGAAGATATTACGGAGCTTGTGAACAGGACCTTGGCGCGGCAGATGCGCACCATCTCCGACCAGGTGTACCGTCAGATGGAAAAGCGCCTTCAGGCGGAGCGCAGCCGCCGGGGAAGAGGATAACGAAACGGAGGAAAGGAGTGGGTGGAAATGGCGATGGGAGTCGGCGGACAGGCATTGGCCTCGTTAAGCGGAAAGGTAGAGACCGCGCTGCTTGTCATACATGATTACCGGCAGAAAGTGGCTGAGATGAGCCGCGGCGTCACCGGGGGCCTGAGTGTGACCGAGACCGTGAGTACCTTGCAGCAGTCCCGCATCCGGGCGACGGCTTCGGCCCTGGAAAATGGCGCGCCGCCCACCTACCCCGGAAGCCAGAGCCGGACCCTGCGTGTGCAGTTCAATCCCTCTGAGCTGACATTGAATGCTTCCGCCGTGCCCCAGAGCCAGCAGGATGCCATCACCGGCCACAGCCGGACCATGGCGGTGGAGGATGCCAAGCTGAACTTGACCGTGACCCTCTACTTCGACGATATGGACCCCTATGACGCGTTTATGTGGGAGAAATTCACAGCTGGCCTGACGGCAAAGGGGATGGGCAATCTGGCAAAAATGGGCATGGAGGCGGCGGGAAAACAGCGCACACACAGCGTTCAGGGACAGGTGGAAGCGCTGGTGGCCACGCTGCGAAATCCCTATACCCATTTTATCAGTTTCCGGTGGGCGGATTTTGCCTTTACCGGGCAGCTCAATACGGTGCAGGCAAACTACACCATGTTTTCTCCAGCGGGCCGTCCCATCCGGGCACAGGTGCTGCTGCGCATCCAGCACGAGATGGACCCCCAGATGCTTCAGGGATGGTATTCCAGCTTTGAGCGGGCCTTTGGCGGAGATACCAGCAACCTGGTGCAGCCAGGGCAGGGCATGAGCAATCTACTGAATTTACCGCTTTAAGGAGAGGAGGGGCAGAAATGGGCCTTAGCAATACATTAGCGGCGTCGGCCCTGGGCAGTGTGCAGAAGGCGCTGCTGGTGATCCATAAAATGGACGCCTCTGAGGTGAATTCCGCTCAGGTAGCGGTCTCAGCGGCCAATGCGCTGCAGGGGGCGGCCCAGGGGATGAGCGCCACCAGTGCGGCTATGCAGGGGGCCAGGATGCAGACCAGCGTGATGAAGGTACAATATAATCCCAGCTCCCTGTCCATCCAGGCCAACGCAGAGGCGATCCCCTTTACCTACCTTCAGCAGAATATTGACAGCGGTATTCCCAATCAGAGTCCCCGGCCGCCGATGGTGGTATTGTCGGTGGATCTGATTTTCGATGCCATGAATCCCAAAGATGCCTTTATGGCGGAAAAGTTCAGCCTGTCCACAGGAGGCGTCGTGTCCTCCGTCGCGGGTGGGCTTCAGGCGGCTAAGGGCGGCTACTCGGTTCAGCCCCAGACAGATGGGCTTATTGCCGCCCTCATGTGGCCCAGTACGCGGGTGGTCACCTTCCGGTGGGCGGACATGGCCTTTACCGGACAGCTCATTGAGGTGCAGGCGGAGTACACCATGTTTTCTGTCTCAGGGAAACCCATCCGCAGCAAGGTCAGAATGAACATTGCCCAGCAGGTGGAGTCTGAGGCGGATATCCAGTACTGGGACAAGGCGCTGGACACCATGTTCAGCAGCGGCAACGAAGCGGGCGGAAAGAGCGCGGGACAGGCCATGGGAAATCTTCTGAACCTGGACGCATTCTGACCCAGCAAAAAAGCTTTGAAGTGGAAGGGAGGGAGCGTATATGCCGCTTCCCGGAGTGGGGGGAACCCTTGGCGGAGTTCCCGGAGCCTGTCAGCATACCTATAAGGATTTGCAGGAAAAATACGTGGATTTTGCCCATCCAAGAGCCCGGGTGCTGTTGGGGGATACCCCATTTGACAGCGTGAGCACAAGAATGGTAGTCAACGACATTCATGTGGAGGTGACCTCGGGCTATGAGGCTTCGGTGACGTCCTTCCGGCTGTATGATTCCTATGATCCCTCCACCGGCAAGTTTTTTTATGAGAAGGTAAAAAAGCAGGTGCTGATGGGCAACAGCGTTACCGTGCAGCTGGGGTATCTGGACCGGCTGGAGACGGTGTTTGTAGGCTTTATATCCGGGGTGGCATTCGGCTTTGAGCCGGGCGGGCTGCCCTATATTGAGATCAATGCCATGGATGTGAAGGGTCTGATGATGGGCGGCAGCTATGCAGCCTCCCTGAAAGCCACCACATACAGCGCGGCGGTCAAAGAGGTGCTGGACCGAACCGGAGAGGGAAGGCTGAAGCAAATGGGCGGTATTACCGCAACGGAGATCAGCAACACACCGGACGCATCCGGCGCAGGCGGCGCAGGCGCCTCCAAGTCCAGCCCCATTACCGTGGAGATGGTCAGCGAGAGCGACTATGAATTTGTGGTGCGGGCGGCCAAACGATATAACTACGAGTTTTTTGTGGATCGGGGCAAGGTGTTGTTTCGTCCTGCCAAAAGCGACAAATCGCTCCTGATCAAAATGGGGACGCGTACTGGCCTGCGGGGCTTTCGCATTGAATACAGCATCACCGGCGTGGTGGGGAAGATCGAGGCCAGAGCCATGGACCCGGGAAAGGGCGAGGTCATCGCAGCCGAGCAGTCCTTTCACAATACCATATCCACAGCCAGCAAGGCCAAACAGCTGGTGGGCAAAGGAGCCAAGGTGTATTTGGACGCCTCCATCACCTCCAAGGAGGAGGCGGACGCCCGGGTGGCATCCCTGATGGAGCAAATGAGCTATCACCTGGGGTCGCTGGAGGCGGACTGCGTGGGAATCCCGGACCTGGTACCGGGGCGGTTTATGGAAGTGACGGGTATGGGTGTGCCGGTGGACAACCAGTTTTACCTGACCTGTGTGGTCCATGATTTCACCAGTGACGGGGGCTACCGGACCCATATCGAGGGCTGTGCCGCCCAGATCAAGACCAGCGCATCTCCGGGAGAAGATAGCCTGGCGGGAAGCGCTGCCGGGGGCGGGGGCACCGGCGCAGGGGCTGCTGCGGCAGCCGCAGCCGGGCAAGGGGCCAACGCGGGCGGTATTGCGGCAATGACCGGCCTGGCCGCGGCCAATGCGGCCGCCTTGATCACAGCGATTACAGGGATGGCGGGCGGAATGAGCCAGGAAGGGGAATAAGGAGGAGCCATGGGGCTTTATGATATCATTGACGAGATCACGCAGCGGCAGGTCACCAAAACGGAGACGGGTGATAACCGCATCTGGGGCGTGATGGTGGGGATCGTGGCCAAAAACTTCGACCCCAACAGTACCGCCTCCGGCGGCACCAACTCCGGAGCGGATGCCATGGACGGTCGGGTCTGTGTGACCATCCCCACCCGGGATATGAATGCCAATGAGCTGAAATGGGCCAGGGTGGCGATGCCTTCCAGCGGAAAAAAGTGGGGGCATTATTTCCTGCCCGAGGTGGGAGATCAGGTACTGCTGGCCTTTGAGGGCGGAAATATTGAAAAGCCCTATGTGATCGGCTGCATTCCCAAAACCGCTGATCAATTCCTGAAGGGCTCCGTGGACAAGGACAACCAGTTCAAGCGGATCGTCACCCGCCACGGAACCTCCATCGTTTTTGAGGACAACAGTGGCGATGAAAATGGACTGAAGGATAAGCTGACCCTGGAGACGGCGGGAAAAAAGCTCCAGATTTTGATGGACAACGAGCATGAGAAGATCCGCATTGGCGATAAGGCCAAAGAGGACTTCATCGAGATGTACACCAAAGAGGGTTCCGGCACGCTGACGGTACAGATCAAGAGCAAAATCGAATTTAAGGTTGGCGACAAGATCACGGTGACCATGAATGGGGAGTCGGGCGCTGTTTCCATTCAGGCAGACTCCATCCGTTTGGAGGGCAGCAACGGCATCACCGCAAAGAGTGACAGCGCCGTGAAGCTGGAGGCCCCTCAGGTGTCGGCAAACGCCAGCTCCGCGCTGAAGCTGGAGAGCTCCGGTACCGCCACAGTGTCCGGCTCCACGGTGTCCGTGGGATAAAGAGAGGAGGTAGGCAATGAACGGCAGGGCCTTTTTGGGCGCAGGCATGAAATTCCCGCCGCAGATCGATCCTGGAACAGGGCGCTTCGCCATTTCTGCTGGAGAGCAGAGCGTCCGGGAGTCTGTATATCTCATTTTGATGACCAGCCGGGGAGAACGGTGGCTGGAGCCTAACTTCGGAAGCCAGATGTCGGCCTATGCTTTTATGGATACCATGCCCACCATGCTGCGGATGATGTCGGACGATCTGCGGGACCTGCTGCTGACACAGGAGCCTCGCATCAGTGAGGTGGATGTGGAGATCGACCCGGAGGTAAGAAACGGCTGCCTGCTGGTATCCATTCGATATACGGTGGCGGCAACCAATAGCCGGGACAATGTGGTATTTCCTTTCTATCTGAACGCCGCGCGAGAGGAGCCAACCGTATGAACCACGATGAATTGACCCTGGATGCCCGGACCCAGGCGGAGCTGTGCGCGCGGGTGGAGGAGCTGGCGGCTGCCTACACGCCGGAGTGGCGGTTTGACTGCCGGGAGCCGGACATCGGCTCCACCCTGGCCCTTATCTACACCGGGCAGATGGCGGATAATATCCGGCGGCTGAATCAGCTTCCAGAGAAGTACCACACAGAATTTGTGAATTTGCTGGGCCTGACCCTCAAACCGGCCTATCCCGCCTCCGGCGTGGCTGTGGTGGAACTGCTGCGGGGAACGGTACCCGGCGTGGCGCTGCCCCGTGGTTCCAGGCTGATGGCAGATGGAGCGGATGGCTCCCCCATTTTGTTTGAGACTGTGGGGGATGTGTATCTCACCAATGCCAGGGTCACAGATGTGCTGTCCCTGTCGGGGACGCAGGGGCGGGTCCGGCCGCTGCTGGGCGGTCCGAACCCCGCACCGCTGGCGCCGGAAAAGCATGAATTGGCTGAGAAAGAGGAGGCGGCAGAGCCCAGGCCGTTCAGCCTGGGCGCGTTTCGTCTGTTTGACTACGAGGAGCCGGGCATTGAGAAAAACGCCCTGCTTATGTACCACCGCAGTATGTTCAGCGGGGACAGCAGCGTCCCTATCCAAATTTCCCTGACCACGCCGGAGGGCAAGAGCCTGGCCGGTGAGCTGACGGACCCCCAGCGCTGGAGATGGAGCTATTACGACGGCGATCGCCTGCGGCCCTTTGCCAGCGCAGAAGAATGGAATGGCACTGTGCTGCTGCGGCGGGAGGGGACGTCCGCGCCTTTGACGCTGGATGGGACGGCATACCACCTGATCTGCCTGGAGGCATTGGGGCCGGTTTCTGCCGCTGTGACGGTAGGGGATATCCGGGTGGCCTCCATGGGAGAGCCGGCTCCTCCGGAGCTGATCCTCCACAACGGGGAGGAGCTGGAAGCGCAGGCGTGTATGCCCTTTGGAGAAACTGCGTCCCTGTTTGATGAGTGCTACCTCTGTGATGACCGGATATTTGCCCAGCAGGACGCCGAACTGACGCTGACCTTTCGGCTGGAGAGCCGGAAAAAGCTGCTCCGGCTGACAGCGCAGCAGGAATCCGAGGAACTGAAGATCATCAAACGCAAGCCCAGGGCGGTGCAGTTTCAAACTGCCACCACCGCGCCGGAGCGCATCGCGCTGGAGTATTTTAACGGCCGGGCCTGGCGGCGCCTGCCCTGTGACAGTCAGTGGGCCACGGTGATGGACGGCACCCATGGCGGAGAGGTACGCATCTGCTTCCGCTGTCCGGAGGACTGGATGCCGGTGCCGGTGAACGGCTATACCGGCAGGAGCCTCCGGCTTCGGGTCATCCAGGCGGACAACTGCTATCTGCTGCCCTGTGAACATACCATGCCGCTGCTGCGGGATGTGCGGCTGTCCTATGCCTATACGGGGCAGTGGAAGCAGCCTCAGCGGCTGCGGACCGTCTGCGGCACCCGGACGGAAGACAGGAGTAAGGCCCTGCTGGACGGCGGCCCGGTGACGGTTTTTTCTCCGCTGCCATACCCGGCGGCGTCGCTGTACCTGGGCTTTGACGCCCCGTTGGAGGGGGCCCCGGTGTCCATTTTGTTTGATGTGGAGGAGAATGTGCACTTCCATATGGAGCCGGTCAGCTATGAGTACTCCACGCGAACGGGCTTTAAGCAGATGAAGGTCATTGATGGCACAGAAAACTTTTCCAGCTCGGGAACGGTGCTGTTCATGCCCCTGGCGGACTTTGCCCCCATGGAAGTGGAGGGGGTACGGCGCTGGTGGCTGCGGCTGCGGGGCCATGAGGACGCGGTTCAGGGCTATCACGCCCTGGTTCGGTCGGTCCAGCTCAACGCTGTGAATATCCGCAACCAACAGACCCAGGAGGAGGAGTCCTTCTATGTGGAGACGGCTACCGCCAATATGACATTTCCCCTGGCCGCCAGAAATATCCTTTGTGCTGAGGTGTTTGTCAGCGAACTGGGCCAGCTCTCCCGCCGCCAGATGCGGCAGATGATGGAGCAGCAGCCCCAGGACGTCCGGGTGGAATATGACTTTTTGGGCGAGATCACCGCCTTCTATGTCCGTTGGACGGAGGTAGATACCTTTGACCGCTCCAGGCCCGGAGACCGCCACTACATAATTGACCGGGTGCAGAATCAGCTGGTATTCGGCGATGGCGTCCATGTCCGCATTCCCCAGGCTGGACAGGAGGCGGCCATTCTGGTTCGGGCGGTCAGCTGCGACGGCACCCGGGGCAACGTGCCCGCCGGCGCCATTGACCGCTTCTTCGGCAATGTGCTGTATGCCCAGGCGGTCCATAACCCGGTGGCGACCTACGCGGGCAGCGATCTGGAGGATATGGAAAGCGCACGCCGCCGGGGAGCGGACCTGCTCAGCAGCCGGGGACGGCTCATCAGTGAGCTGGACTTTGTACGGGCGGTGCGGGCGTTTTCCGGGACGGTGGAAAAGGTGAAGTGCGTGACAGGCTGCGATCTGGACGGCAGACCTGACCCGTCCCTGGTCACCATCGCGGTCATGACCCGCGACTACAACAAGGGCGCGTATTCCTTCCACAACATTCGGGAGCCCCTGCGAAAGGAACTTTTGTCCCGATGTGATGCCACGATGACCCCGGATTGCCTGGTGCTGTCCGAGCCGGTGTATGTGGAAATTTCCGTCTCCGTTTGGGTTAAGGCAGATGACGCCGCCCGGGCGTTTGATGTGCGCAATCTGATCCTGGACTGCGTGCAGGACTTTTTAGACCCCTTGGCCCGGCCCGGCCACAGCGGCTGGGAGATCGGCAGCCTGCCTTCGGAGGGGCAGCTGAAGATGCTGCTTCAGTCCCTGCGCTTCCCGGGACACGTGGCGCGGATGATTGCCGTGGCCCGGTATGTGGACCGCAATGGCGTCCATGAGACGGGCCTGGATCAGCTGACGGATTCCCCCTTTTCCATCGGAATCAGCGGCGAACACCATGTATATATTGAATTTCAGTGAGAACGCTGGGGAGGAGGAGCTATGCTCAACAGTTTGAATCTCAGCGACAAAACCTATGAGGAGCTTCTGGCGGAGGCCGTGGCCCAGATCCCCCTTTATTCCTCGGAGTGGACCAATTTTAATGTCTCTGACCCCGGCATCACACTGCTGCAGAACCTGACGGCATTCCAGCTGCTGCAGCAGGAGTCCATCAACGATGTGACGGATGAGATCCGGCAAAAGCTTTTGAAGCTGGTGGGCTACACCCCGCGGGAGAACCGGGCGGCAACAGTGCTGGTACAGGCTCCGACCCAGGGCGGCCCCATCCTGCCCGAGGGACACCGCCTCTGGAGCGGTACCATCCCCTTTGAAACCACCGGCCCTGTGGCGCTCAGTCCCTGGGGGCTGGCGGCGGTCTATGCGGAGGATGGGGACAGCCAGCGGGATGTGACCCGGCTGTTGGACCCCACGACAGAGACCGTGGCCTATCCCTTTGGGAAGAAGCCGGAGCCGGGGAGCTGTCTGACCTGCGTTCTGTCCGGAGTGCCGGAGATGGGGGAGCCGCTGCGGCTGTGGTTCCAGGTGGCGGAGGAGGAGCTGCGCACCCCCTTTACGGACCAGACGGAGATCCCCGCTTTTTCCCGGGTGCGCTGGCAGTATTGGACGGAAAGCGGCTGGCAGGATGCGCCGGCACAGGATGAGACACTGGGCTTTCTCCGCTCCGGCTGTGTGACGCTGTGGCTGGAGGGGGACCTGCCTGCCCAATGGACGCAGGCTCCGGTCCACGGCTGTGCTCTGCGGTGCCTGCTGGAGACGGCGGACTATGACCGGACGCCCCGCCTGCGGGGATTGGCGGTACACCTGTTCCCCATGGAGCAGCGGGAGACACGGGTGCGCTGCTATTCCTGCTCCGGCGGCGAAAAAGCGGAGCTGAGCGGGCAGCTGCCCCTGATCGGGAATATGCTGGTCTTCTGCCAGGAGGAGCCGGGTGGCCCCTATTACCAATACCGGGAGGCCCTGTCCGCGGAAGCCAAGGGGCGCTTTTATCGCACAGAACTGGAGTTTGACGACGTAACACTGCGGTTTGACCCGGCCTTTGGGCACCTGCCCTGGGATGGAGAAAACGCGGTGCGGGTCGTGTGCTATGATGAAGAAATGATCCATCACCGTGTGCTGGGGCCGGTTTACGGCTACGACCGGCAGGTGATACAACTGGATCTGGTGACAGACGTTTTGCCGGACAGCCTGCTGGTGGCGGTGGAAACGAAAAAACAAAACGGGGATGCGGAATACTGCTTTTTGGGACCGGGAGAAGTGGGGCCGGGAGGCCTGAGCTATCACCTGCGCTCCCGGGAGGCTCAGCTTGTCATCGACGACCCGGGCGCCGGCGGCTGTCAGCTTCTGCTGGCCGGCTGTGCTGTGACCCAGGGGGGGCGGGGGAATCTGCGCCCCTGCGCCACGCTGGAGCAGCGGGGAGGATATGACGGTACAGAAGTAGAAGCGAGGTATTTCTGCCCCGCTCCCGGACGGGGCGGCATATCCCACGAGAGTACGGAGGAGCTGAGGCTTCGCTTTTCCGCTGGAATGCGGGAAGTTTCCGTAGCGGTACGCACGGAGGACTACGAGGCCCTGGTCCGGCAGACCCCGGGCCTGTGCATCCACAAAGTAAAAGCTGTGGCGGTCAGCGGAAAAAATCTTGTCAAAATCGCGGTGAAGCCGTATACTGAAGAGGAACGGCCCAAGCTGTCTCCGGATTACCTGCGGCAGCTTCGGGATTTTCTGGAGCCTCACCGGCTGCTGACCACCCGCTTTGAGATTTGCCAACCCCGCTATGTCCCCATCAATGTCCATGCGGTGCTGAGTATTCGGGGGATGGCGGCCTATGCGCAAAAAGAGATCGAGCAGCTGCTGCAAACTTTTCTGGACCATATCAATGGTCCCCAGGACTTCGGGGGCTGGGTCCGTTTTAATGAGCTGTACCAGGCGCTGAGTGCGCTGCCCTGTGTGGAGGCGGTAGATGGCCTGCGCCTGTACCCCGAAAGCCGGGAGGCAGCGGTAGTGGGCAGTGATATCCGTCTGGAGGATGACAGCCTGTGCTGCCCTGGAGCGATTCATCTGACGTTGCGGGAACAGGGGAGGTAAGCTATGGCTGATTATGGGATCCGAACCTATCGCCTGAGTGCTCCCCGACTGAAACGCGGTCTGCTGGAGGGCTTCACCGTGCTGGAAGACGGCGCCTTGCAAACACAGGGTGGCGGGGTACATAGTGCGTTTTTGACGGGGCTGGACAGCGCCCAAGCAGATTGCCAGTGGGGAAGGTTGTCCCTGCGGTGCCGCCTGGGGGCTGAGTCCATGCTGACGATCCGGTGCTTTGCTTCGGACCAGGATTCTGTGGTCCGCGGCGGGGAAGTGGTGCAGATTGACGACTTCCTGCTTGACCCGTCCGTTCCGCCCCGGGAGAAAGAGCGGCTTTTTACGCTGGCTGGCGGGATGGAGCGCTCCGGTGTGCAGGATGTGCTGTTGTCCGGTCAGACAGGCAGATGGCTGTGGCTTTGGCTGGAAGTGACCGGCGCGGGAGAGGAAACGCTGGAGAACATTCGGGTTTACGTGCCGGGAGACCACTTTTTTCGCACATTTCCCCAGGTTTATCAGACAGACAATGATTTTTTGCAGAGATACCTGTCTATTTTTTCCGCCATGTATCAGGAATTCCAGGAGGAGATCAATGATCTGCCCAAGCTGCTGGACGTGGATACCGCGCCGGAGGCGCTGCTGCCCATGTTTGCCCGATGGTTGGGGCTGGAGATAGACGAAGGACTGTTCTCTTCTCAGGAACTGCGCCGCCTGCTGAAACAGGCCCCGGAACTCATGGCCCGGAAAGGGACGAAGTGGGCTGTGGAAAAGGTGGTAAAGCTGTTTGTGGAGGAGCCGGTGTATATCGTGGAGCGGAACCTGCTGACAGCGGATAAGCGCGACGGCGGGGACCTGTACGGCGCCACGCCCTATGATTTCACAGTGATGATCGGTGGGAGAATGGATGAGAAGCTGCGCCTGCGGCTGAAGTTTCTCATTGACCAGTTTCGGCCGGCCCGGAGCCGGTGCCGCATCGTCTTTCTGGAGGAGTGCGGCGGTCTGGATGCGTTTACTTATCTGGATATCAACGGTGAGGTACTGCAAAACGCGCCGGGTAGCTTGGATGACGGCAAGGCCCTGACAGGCATGACATATCTGCAATCACCGTAATGGTAAAATCGGCGGGCCGCTGGCCAAAAAACGCGGCAGCCGCACCGTGTGCGGCCATGAGAGGTATATATGACGATTACAAGAGTGGAAACTGGAGATGCCATTACCTTGCACGTGGACGGCCGTGTGGATACCAATACCAGTCCCGAGCTGCAAAAGGCGATCCTGGAGGCATTCCAAAATACCAAGAAGCTGACCCTGGATCTGGAAAAGGTTGTCTACGTCAGCAGCGCGGGGCTGCGCGCTCTGCTGCTGGGGCAGAAGACGGCTTCCTCCAAGGGGGCCACGATGGAGCTGCTGCACGTAGCTCCCACGGTAAAGAGCGTACTGGACTGCGTGGGCTTCTCTAAAATTTTGACGCTACGATGAGTGAAAAAAGGCGCTGCCGTAAAAAACGGCAGCGCCCTTTTTGCAAGTATGGCCACTCAGGCAGACTTGGGAGAGCGGGGCAGCGTCATAAAAATGCCCATACCCCGGCCCAGCGCGCTCTGTGCAGACACTGTGCCTCCGTGACTTTCGATGGCGCAGCGGACCAGATGAAGCCCGTACCCCTGTCCGACTGTGTGATTGCTGCCCTGATAGTTGGGCTCAAAGATGTGGGCGGTTTCTTCCGGGGAAAGGCCCAGACCGTCGTCCTGTACCAGCAGGGAGACGTCGTCCCCCTGGAGGAGGATGCGGATGGTGATGACGCCGGGGCGCCCCATATACTTCAGAGCGTTTTCTAGCAAGTTATATAGTACGCGGCTCAGCAGGTATGCATCCCCCTGCATAAAGATATGCTGCTCGGGGGAAATGACCTGGATGCGTACGCCCTGTTCCTCAGCAGCTGCCTGCATATCGGATGCGGCCTGCCCAACCAGGGAGATCAGATCCAGCTGGGAATAGGTCAGCTTGCTGCTGTTGATGGAGTCGGCCACAGAGAATTGGCGGCTGATGGCCTCAGTCATGTATTGGCTTCGCTGGTTGATCTTTTCCAGATATTCTACCGCTACCTCTGTATCTTTGATCACACCGCTGACCAGCAGCTCCGCATAGCCCTGAATGATGGCCACGGGCATACGCAGACTGTGAGACAGGCTGCTTCGGAACGCATCCATTTCAGACTGGTTTTGTGACCGCATTTCTGCCAATGCCTGGTGATGAACCTGTTCCAATTCAGCCAATTCTTCCTGGTGGGCGTGCTCCAGATCGGTGAGACGCCGCCGCTGAGCGGACGATCGCACCGCCAGTAAAATGGCCGCGGCCACGGTGCATAACAAGCCCAGGCACTCCACCGGGGAAGCACCGCCCTGAGATAGCTGGATTCCCCACAGGCAACCGCAGGCCAAAATGGCCGCTGCCATCAAAATGGTAAGAAGATCTTCTCTCTCTTTCAATCTATCCATCTTCTTTCTGCGTATTCAGCTGCGAAAACTTCGGTTGGTTCCTGAAAATAAGAGGCAGAGGAATGACACAGGCCCTTCGATATGGTATAATAATCGACAATATATGCACTGCAAAAGGGCGAAATTTATGATAATTACGCATCTTACCTAGCGGAAACGATGCCATTATAATGGAAGTATGTGCTGTTTGCAATACAAAGAGGCAAAGTGTTATCGGGCGGGGAAAGAGGGGACGTTGATGTATCATATTCTTCTGGTGGAGGATGACCAGGATCTTTCTACTATCACTCACATGAATCTGGCACGGGCGGGGCATAAGGTGGATGACGCATTTTCCTGCGCTCAGGCGGAGACCCTGCTTTCATAAAACCAATATGACCTCATCCTGCTGGACATTATGCTGCCGGACTGCTCCGGGGATGAGCTGTGCCAGACCATCCGGAAGGACTGTGACTGTCCCATCATTTTTTTGAGCTGCCTGGAGGACAGCGAGACCATCGTGGGGGCGCTGAAAAGCGGGGGCGATGATTATATGGTCAAGCCGGTCCGCTATCCGGAGCTGCTGGCCCGGGTGGATGCAGTGATTCGGCGTTCTGGAAAAAACCGGGAGAATCAGGCGGCGCAAGAGCATATTCGGACCTTCCGCTCTTTCTTGGTGGATACCGACTACCACTGCATCCTTCGGGATGGAGAGCGGATCGAGCTGTCTTCCATTGAATATGGGCTGCTGCAATATATGATCAACCATCCGGATACGCTGTTACTTTACCAGGACTTATATCATCATGTTTGGGAGACAGACAGCTTGGGCGACTTCCGAACGGTTATGGTACATATTTCCAATCTGCGCAAAAAGCTGGACCCACATCACCATGGAATGATCAAGACGGTGCGGGGTGCAGGTTATATCTTTTCTGACATTTGAGCCAGGAGGTACCGGATGGATTTTTTTGACATGACGAAGCTGGAAACTCCATTTTCCAGTTATCAGGAATATACAGACCACTTGTTTGCCTGCGTGGACCGGCAGCTGGCTTCCTACATTGACGGGCTTATGCGCCTGTTTGCCAGCGAAAACGGAGGCTTTAAGAATGTGCTCTATCCGGATATCGAAGTAGCCCGGGACCTGTGTGAAAAGCATTTGCTGGATTTCCGAACCAAAGTGGATGAGGAAGACCAGGAGGACCTGCCGGAGCTGTCAGATGAGCTGGCTGACCTGTTTGGCGGCTTGGCGGAAGAGGGGCAGGAGGAACAGGGCGGCGATCAGACGCCGGAGGAGCTGCTGGCGTATATCGACCATCGGGCGTCGCTGACAGAAGTTCCCTTGCCGCTGTATCGCCTGTGCCGGAAGCTGAAGTTCTCTCCGTTCACCACGTTCTGCTTTGCCTGCGCTATTTTGTCCTCCACCCAGACCAACTACGCATCGGTATTTCAGGTGGTGAACCAAAATGGAAACCAGGCTGCCCCCAGCATTGAATCTGCTGCCCGCGTCTATTATTGCAGTGATTTCACCATTACCGGCAGCTACAGCCAGATGTCCCTGGCCCTGGAGCAGCTTCAGCCCATCTTAGAGCTTCAGATCAACCATGCCATGCCGTTTTCTACCCTGGTGTCCCCGGATAAATGGGTGATTGACTTTCTGTTCGGCGCCCATCCCACCAGAATCGACGAAAACTACCTGCGCTTTTTCTCCCGCCTGACGGATGAGAGGGAGCTGGACCCCTTCTTGGCCAACGGCGGTGTGCTGGAGGCCCTGGATATTTCGTACCAGGACGGCAACCGCATCTTCGCCCTGTTTGGGGATGAGGGCTCCGGACGAAAGTTTACCATCCGCCACTTTGCCCAAAAGCAGGGTATGGACTGTGTGTCCATCAACTGCTCCAAGCTGTTTGTGTACGATTTCCGGTTTGTGGAACAGGCGCTCTGGGCGGCTGCCCGGGAGTGTATTCTCACGGATGCCTGTATCTGTATGGATAACTTGAGCTACCGGGAGGAGGAGAAAGACAAGTTCTTTGGCTATATGGATCTAGCCTTTGGTAAATTCACCCAACAGAACCTCATCGTGTTCACGGTCAGCAAGGAAAAGCTGCCCATGAAACAGATTACAGACCTGGACTTTGCCCAACTGGAACTGCCTACACCATCGTTCTCCGAACGGGAGAAGATCTGGCAGCACTATGCCAAGCCCTATGTTCTGAACGCCGACGTGGATCTCAGTGAGCTGGCCACCAAGTTCTTGTTTACACCGGGGAAGATCCGGGATGCGCTGCGCCAGGGCCGGCCCTTGGCCTCGATGAACCAGTTTATTGATATTCCACGATCCATTCTGTTCCAGTCCTGCAACAACCAGATGAGCCATGAGCTGACGCAAAAGGCCACCCGTATCCCGGCCAATTTCGGCTGGGATGATATCGTGATGAATCCGGATCAGCGGCTGGCGCTGAAAAATGCCTGCGACCAGCTCATTTACCGGAAAAAGGTCTATGAGGAATGGGACTATATCAAAAAGTATCCCTATGGCCGGGGGCTGTCTGTGCTGCTGTTCGGCGCGCCCGGTACTGGTAAATCCATGTGCGCCCAGGTCATTGCCCACGAGATGAATCTGGAGCTTTACCGGGTTGATCTGTCCAAGGTGGTGGACAAGTATGTGGGCGAGACAGAAAAGGCCATCTCCATGATTTTCCGGGAGGCTAAAAAGTGCAACGTGGTGTTGTTCTTTGACGAATGTGATACCCTGTTTGCCAAGCGCTCGGATGACGGAGGCAGTAACCAGTCCTCCAATAACAACAAGACCGCCCTGCTGCTGCAGGAAGTGGAGGGCTACGATGGGGTGTCGGTTCTGGCAACGAACTACAAGCACAACATCGACCCCGCATTTTTCCGCCGGATGAAGTTCATTGTGGAGTTTCAGTTTCCTGACCCGGACACCCGGGAGATGCTCTGGCGCACCACCATCCCCAAGACCACGCCGCTGGCGGAGGATGTGGACATTCGTTTCCTGGCGGAGCGATTTGAGTTCGTGGGCGGCAATATCAAGAACTGCATCCTGAACGCCGCCTTCCTGGCGGCGGCAGATCCGGAAGCGGAGGGCGAGGTGCACATGAAGCACTACCTCCAGGCCATCAAGTACGAGTTTGTCAAAACCGGAAAGGTCTTTACCCGGGCTGACTTTGAGCCATATGCAAGCTTGGTGCTGTAAGTGAGGGAGGAGGAGCGCCCGTGCGGTCACTGGAACGGCTGGAACAGCAAAAGCGTCTGGAGCGGCAGAAGCGAAACATCCCGCCCGCTGATGAGGAGATGGAAGCGGAGTTGGAGCATCCCAGGTTTGTCCCGCTGAATCAGAGGAAAAACGTCTTTGATGACAGCGCCGGGAAGACGTTCGGGGGGATCAATACCGCCCCGTCTGTGTTTGAACGGCAGGCAGCCATCCACACGGAGAAATAGCGGAAAAAACCGCCATCTGATCTCATACAGGTCAGATGGCGGTTTTTCGTTGGCAAATTAATTTGTGCTTCTGTCTTCGGTGACTGATGCAAACCATGTGCAGCAGCCCCGGCTCAGAGAGGCCAGGCAGCTTGGGTTTTGTTGTACAGCAAGGTCATACCGGGTGGTACGTCAAGCTGTCCTTTTCTTGAGGCGAACCTCAATATTTCCCCTCAAAGCTTGTGGACACCAAGGCAGGCTCTGCGGTTTCAGAAGACAAGGTTTCGGAGGTTGTGGACTCGTAAGCCGTACCCGCCAGCTTAAATTGAGCCATCAGGCTTTCCAGCATACTGGCCTGCCCGGAAAGCTCCTGGCTGGAAGCGGCGCTTTGCTCAGCGGTGGCGGCGTTTGTCTGTAGCGGAACACAGAGAAGGGATACTGCGGCAGCTCTAAAAGTGCCGCCTTGTCCTCTTCCCAAAGTTCCCGGATG
>CALWOP010000003.1 GCA_944383195.1 uncultured Oscillospiraceae bacterium | reverse complement strand
CCGCAAGGGCAAGGCTCCCCGGAAGATCATTGAAGGTATGTACGGCTCCGGCGTGTTCTACGAGGAGGCCATCAATGCCGTGTACCCCGCCGCCTATGAAGAGGCTGTGAAGGAGCAGGGTCTGGACGATGTGGGCTACCCCAAGATGGAGATCGTGGAGGTCGGCAAGGAGGGCTTTACCTTTAAAGCCCTGGTGTCTGTCCGCCCTGAGGTGAAGCTGGGCGAGTACAAGGGCCTGAGCGCTCCCAAGGAGGAGGTCAAGGTCACCGAGAAGGACGTGGACGCCGAGATGCAGCCCTACATCGACCGGGCTACCCGCCTGGTCAGCGTCAAGCGCAAGGCCAAGAAGGGCGACACCGCCGTCATCGACTTTGAGGGCTTTGACAACGGCACTCCCTTTGAGGGCGGCAAGGGCGAGAACTACGAGCTGAAGCTGGGCGCCGGAATGTTCGTTCCCGGCTTTGAAGAGCAGGTCATCGGCATGAAGGCCGGCGAGGAGAAGGACATCGACATCACCTTCCCCGAGGATTACCACGCTGAGCTGGCCGGCAAGGCTGTGGTCTTCCACGTGAAGGTCAATGAGGTCAAGGAGCCCCAGGCCCCCGAGGTGGACGACGAGTTTGCCAAGGATGTGTCCGAGTTTGAGACTCTGGCTGACTTCCGCAAGGACCTGGAGGCCAAGCTCACCGAGCGGCGCACTCAGCAGGCCCAGAGCGACTTTGAGAACCAGGTCATGGAGCAGCTGGTGGCCAACATGGAGTGTGAGATCCCCGACGGCATGATCGAGGTCCAGATCGACCGCCTCATGGATGACTATGCCATGCGTCTCCAGAGCCAGGGCATCTCCATGGAGGACTACCACAAGATGATGGGCACCAACGCCGAGATGATCCGCGCTTCCGCCCGTCCCACTGCGCTCAAGCAGGTGCAGATGGAGCTGGCCCTCACCGCGGTGGCTAAGGCTGAGAACCTGGAGATCACCGACGAGGAGTACGAGGAGGAGATCAAGCGCCTGGCCGAGCAGTACAACATCCCTGCCGAACAGGTGAAGGCTGCTGTTCCCGCTGAGGACCTGAAGCACGATCTGGTTATGCGTAAGGCCAGCAAGCTGGTGGTGGATTCTGCCAAGGCCACCAAGGCCAAGAAGAAGGCCGCCCCCAAGAAGACCGCCAAGAAGGCGGAGGAAGAGGCTGAGGAGTCCGCTGAGGAGCCCAAGGCTGAGTAAAGAAAACACAGACCCGGGGCGGCCCGCTGCCGCCCCGGGTGTGACCATATTTATGGGACAGATATGAACGCGGCGTAAACATTTTCAATAAACCTCCGTTTTTCAAAATCGGGGGTTGATTTTTTGCGGGGAAGCGGTTATTATCATAACTGAACCTTGGCACTCAAAAGGCATGAGTGCTAAAACGACAGAAACCGATCCATACCAAACCCGTACTTTGGGATTGTTTTTTCCTGGAACGGGGTATACTTTGGTATCTTGCCTAAAAAGGAGTATCGAAGATGAGTTTAGTTCCTTATGTAGTAGAGCAGACCAACCGGGGCGAGCGCTCCTATGACATTTTCTCCCGTCTGCTCAACGACCGCATCATCATGTTGTCGGAAGAAGTCAATGACACCACCGCTTCTCTGATCGTAGCCCAGCTGCTGTATCTGGAGGCCCAGGACCCGGACAAGGACATTCAGTTCTACATCAACAGTCCGGGCGGCTCAGTGACCGCCGGCATGGCCATCTATGACACCATGCAGTATGTGAAGTGCGATGTGTCCACCATCTGCATCGGTATGGCCGCCTCTATGGGCGCGTTCCTTCTGGCTGCGGGCACAAAGGGCAAGCGTCTGGCGCTGCCCAATGCGGAGATCATGATCCATCAGCCCTCTGCCGGAACCCAGGGCCAGATCACCGATATGGCCATCCATCTCAAGCGCTTGGAAGTGGTGAAGACCAGAATGAACCGCATCCTGGCCGAAAATACCGGCAAGCCCATCGAAGTGGTCACCGCCGACTGTGAGCGAGACAACTTTATGACCGCCCAGGAGGCCATGGAGTATGGCCTTATCGACAAGGTGATCGAAAAGCGCTGATTTTATTCCCGAGAACGAGGTGTAGCAATGGCTCGCAACGATGAAAAAAGCATCCACTGTTCCTTTTGCGGCAAGCATCAGGATCAGGTCAAACGGATGATCGCCGGTCCCGGCGTATATATCTGTGATGAGTGTGTCAATCTCTGTATGGAGGCCATGGGAGCCGAAGGGCTCCTGCTGGACGATGACATGGGCAACGTGGGAGAAATCCCCGATGCCCTGCCCACCCCCAAAGAGATCCACGCCGTTCTGGACCAGTATATTATCGGACAGGAGAAGGCCAAAGTAGCCCTGTCCGTGGCGGTATACAACCACTATAAGCGTATTTACTTTGGCGGGGGAGAGGATGTGGAGCTGCAGAAGAGCAACATCCTCCTCATGGGTCCTACCGGCTGCGGGAAGACCCTCTTTGCCCAGACCCTGGCCCGAGTGCTGAAAGTTCCCTTTGCCATTGCCGACGCCACCACCCTTACCGAGGCGGGCTACGTGGGCGATGACGTGGAGAATATTCTCCTGCGTCTGGTGCAGGCAGCCGATTATGACATCGAGCTGGCTGAGCGGGGGATCATCTACATTGATGAGATGGATAAGATCGCCCGGAAGAGCGAGAATACCTCCATTACCCGTGACGTGTCCGGCGAAGGCGTGCAGCAGGCCTTGCTGAAGATCCTGGAGGGCACTGTGGCCAACGTCCCGCCCCAGGGCGGCCGGAAGCATCCTCACCAGGAGTTTATTCAGATCGACACCCGGAATATCCTCTTCATCTGCGGCGGCGCCTTTGACGGCATTGATAAAATCATTGAGCACCGCCTGGATAAGCGCTCTCTGGGCTTTGGGGCCGAGATCCAAAGCCGCAAGGAGCGGAATGTGGGCGAGCTGATGAAAGAGATCCAGCCCCAGGACCTGCTGAAGTTCGGCATCATCCCCGAGCTGGTGGGCCGCCTGCCGGTGGTCACGACGCTGGAATCCCTGGACCGGGACCAGATGGTAAAGATCCTCACCGAGCCCAAGAACGCGCTGGTCAAGCAGTATCAGAAGCTGCTGGAGTACGACCAGGTGGAGCTGGAATTTACCCAGGAGGCTCTGGAGGCCATCGCAGACCGGGCGGTAGAGCGCGGCATCGGCGCTCGAGGCTTGAGGGCTGTGCTGGAAGACATCATGACAAAGGTGATGTATGATGTGCCCTCCGATCCCACCATTGTGAAGGTGATCATCACCCCGGCCTGCGTGACCGATGGGGAAGCGCCGGAGCTTCAGTGGGATGTTAACCGGACCCAGCGGCCCAAGCTGGGCAAGGCAAGCGCGCAGTTGGACCGGGGAGCGGGTATGCCCGGGACCAGTGCCGGTTAAAAAATCCATACAGGCGCCCCGCGGTCTCCCCGGAACGGCGGAGCCGGGGGCGCTGTGCTTTTATGTACCCCTGAGAGGAAGTGAAATGTTATGAGCAAAGAATGGGATGTGCTCCATACCACCACCATGCCTGTCATTGCCCTGCGGGGACTGACAGTGTTTCCCAATGTACTGATCCATTTTGAGGTGTCCCGGGACATCTCCATCAAAGCGCTGGAGACTGCCATGAGCGCCGGAAGCCCGATTTTTCTGGTGGGACAAAAAGATATTGGCGTGGAGGAGCCGGAGCTGGGAGACCTCTACCAGATCGGCACCATTTCCAATATCCGGCAGATCCTCCGTATGCCCGGAGATAATGTGCGGGTCATGGTAGAGGGGCAGAGCCGGGGCCGTATGCTCCAGCTGCTGCGCACTGAGCCCAGCCTGGAGGCGGAAGTGCAGGAAATCCCCGTCCAGGAGGCGCCCGCCCGAAGCTCAGCCAAGACCGAAGCGCTGATGCGCGCCACCTATGACCTGTTCCAACAATATGCGGAGTTGGCACCCAAGCTCGCTCCCGATCTGATCATTCATGTGCTGGCCAGCCAGGACCCCGGCCATATCGCAGACTATATCGCCCAGAATATTCCCATGCGCAACAGCGACAAGCAGGCTATCCTGGAGGAGCTGCGTCCTGCCAAGCGGCTGGAGAAGCTTCATAAGCTGCTGGAGCGGGAAGTGGAGATCCTTGCTCTGGACAACGAGATCCAGAACAAGGCCCGGGAGCAGATGGCCGACCACCAGCGGGATTACTATCTGCGGGAGCAGATGAAAGCCATCCAGAATGAGCTGGGGGAGGGCGAAGGAGCCGATGAAATAGAGGAGTACCGGCAGAAGATCGCCAAGACTGACCTCCCTGACCAGGTACGGGAGAAGCTCACCAAAGAGCTGGGCCGTCTGGCCAAGCAGTCCTATGGCTCCTCTGAGGGAACGGTGCTGCGCAACTATCTTGACATATGTCTGGAACTGCCCTGGGGGGTAAAGACCAAGGAGAAAGTCAGCGTGGCCGCTGTGCGCAAGGCGCTGGACCAGGACCACTATGGCCTGGAGAAAGTGAAAGAGCGCATTTTGGAGTTTGTGGCTGTCAAACAGCTGGCTCCGGAATTGAAAGGGCAGGTCATCTGCCTGGTGGGCCCCCCGGGCGTAGGTAAGACCTCCATCGCCATGTCCATGGCCCGGGCCATGAACCGGAAGCTGGCAAGGCTCTCTCTGGGCGGCGTCAGCGATGAGGCGGAGATCCGGGGCCACCGGAAGACCTATGTGGGCGCTATGCCCGGACGGATCATCTCTGCCATCAACCAGTGCGGCAGCTGCAATCCCCTGATGCTGCTGGACGAAATCGACAAGCTGGGTCATGACCACCGGGGCGACCCCGCTTCGGCTTTGCTGGAGGTATTGGACGGGGAGCAGAATGGAACCTTCCGGGATAACTTCCTGGAAATTCCCTTTGACCTGTCTGAGGTCATGTTTATCACCACGGCCAACAGTCTGGACACCATTCCCCGCCCCCTGCTGGACCGGATGGAGGTCATTGAGCTGGGCAGCTACACCGATGAGGAGAAGGTGCAGATAGCCAAAAAGCACCTGCTGCCCAAGGAGCTTAAGCGCCATGGTCTGACCAAGGCACAGCTGAAGGTGTCTGACGGGGCATTGAGGGAGATCATTTCCGCCTACACCCGGGAATCCGGCGTGCGTGTGCTGGAGCGACGGCTGGCCGGTCTGTGCCGGAAGGCCGCAATGAAGGTGGTCACGGACGATGTGAAGACGATCCGTATCACAGAAAAAGACCTGGAAGAATATCTGGGTATCCCCCGATACCACCCCGAGCGCCAGGCTCTGGAGGAGCGTGTGGGCGTGGTCAACGGCCTTGCCTGGACTTCGGTGGGCGGGGAGCTTCTGGAAGTGGAAGTCAACGTGATTCCAGGCTCGGGCAAAGTGGAGCTTACCGGCAATCTGGGAGATGTGATGAAGGAGTCGGCCCACGCCGCCCTCAGCTACATCCGCAGCCAGTCTGACCGGCTGGGAATCCCCACCGATTTCTACAAGGAGAAGGACATCCATGTCCACTTCCCCGAGGGAGCCGTCCCCAAGGACGGGCCTTCCGCCGGTATCGCCATCACCACTGCTATGGTCTCGGCCCTCACAGGGCGGCCGGTACGCCGGGGCATTGCCATGACCGGCGAGGTCACCCTCCGCGGACGGGTGCTGCCCATCGGTGGATTGAAGGAAAAGACTATGGCCGCTTTCCGCAATGGAATCAAGACTGTGATCATCCCCGCCGATAATGAAAAGGATCTGGAGGAGATCGACCAGACGGTACGAAAGGCCCTCCAGTTCATTCTGGTGGAGCGGGCGGATCAAGTGCTTGCTGCTGCGCTGAACCGTCCCGCAGAGGTAGTGGAGCTGCCAGCTGCGGAGAAAAAGGAGGAACCCATTTCCATCCCAACGGTTCCGGTGAAAGGCAGAGATGCCCGGCGGCCCCGGCAATAAGGAGGGAGAAGCCATGGCTGTGAACGTACAAAAGGCGGAGTTTGTCCTCTCCGCCGTTTCTCCCAAAAATTTTCTGGAAGACGGCCTGCCCCAGGTGGCTTTTGCGGGCCGGTCCAACGTGGGCAAGTCCTCGGTTATCAACCGGCTTTTGAACCGGAAGAACTTTGCCCGGGTGGGGGCTGCTCCGGGAAAAACCATCCATATCAACTATTTTAAAATTGACGGTGCATTCTATCTGGTGGATCTGCCCGGTTACGGCTACGCCAAGGTGTCCAAGGCGGAGCGGGACAGGTGGGGCAAGCTGATGGAGGACTACTTTGCCCGACCCGACCTGTTGACTCTGGGGGTCATGATCGTGGATTCCCGGCATAAACCTACCGCCGATGACTGCACCATGGCCCAGTGGTTTAGGGACACCGGCTGTCCGCTCATTGTGGTAGCCAACAAGCTGGACAAGCTGAAAAAGAGCGAGATCGAGCCCAATCTTCAGCTTGTCCGGGAGACTTTGCAGCTGGAGGAAAACGCCGTGCTCATCCCTTTCTCCGCGGAGAAGGGGACCGGACGAGATGAACTGCTCCGGGCGATTTTATCCGGCATAAAGGCATAAGGAAACCCCCGGCTCCGCTCAATACGGAGTCGGGGGTTTTGGTATGTACAGAGGTCCGAAAAAGCCGTGCGGACGGAAAAGGAGAGGTTAAGTCTTTTACGCTTCTTCCAGAAAATCATCCCAATATAGCTCATACCAGCGAAATTCGGGGATTTTTTCTGTCTTCCCCAACAGGAAATAGCGCAGATACCGGCCTTCCCCCAACTGAGGGCCAGCTTCCAACTGGGCCTGGGAGTAGGTCCAGTCCAAGTCAACCTGAACGATGGCATATTCGGTCAGGGCAGATTGATCGATTTGTTTGAGCAAATCCTCTTTGACATAAGCCGCCGTATGCTCCAGATCCTCATAAGTCAGAGTATTTAAAGCGTGGAGCGTGATACTGGTCATATATTTGCCGCTTTTAAAGTTCTTTTCTTCGCTGCGGTTGGAGACTTGGAGGGATTCATTGTCTCCCAACAGGTCCTGGCGGGCGGTAAAATCGGCAGATGTCTTGTAATAGTAGGTCTGATAGACCAAGTATTCCAGCTCATTGTCTATACTGTCTTCCAGAACTAGAGTACGGTCATCAAATTGGACCGATTCTTCCACATCCAGATCCAGCATGGGAAGTGTGGATATGTCGATATATCGGGAGGCAAGGATATCCTCGTTGAGAGAAGTGGCAGAGGAGGCGGTGAAGCTGGACGATTGGTTGGAAGCAAAGGAGGAACCTGACGAGGAAGAGGGAGAAGCTGCATTTTGGGCGCAGCCGGCGAGAAGAGCGGCTGCACACGCCAGAGCTGAGACAATACGAAGCGTTTTCATGACGTTACCTCCTGTCAAGCGGTTTTTTTCAGAGCTTTGTTCTTAAAATCATCGTATCAGAGAAAAAAGACGGGTTCAAGGAAAAAGCGGTTACAATAGGTAACAGAACTATCACAAACGTGGGATGATTGATGCTGCGTTGTAGGAAGAACTGTTTCTTTTTCTTGTGTTTTTACGGGCAAACTGGTATAATATTCTGAACTCATTTTGCCTGAGAGGAGGCCTGCTTTGTGGATACGCCCATTTACCACCTGGAAGGGGTGGTAAAGGCCAAAGAAGAAAATCTGGAAGATTTTGTAGGCCCCCTGGATTTGATTTTGCACCTTCTGAGCAAAAATAAGATGGAGATCAAAGATATCCAGATCTCTTTGCTTCTGGACCAGTATCTGGACTGGATGAACAAGCGCAAGGAGCTGGACCTGGAGGTGGCCAGCGAATTTGTCACCATGGCCTCCCATCTGATCTATATTAAAACCAGAATGCTCCTGTCCATTCACGATGAAGAGGCCATGAGCGAGATGGAACAGCTCATTGCCACCCTGGAGGCCCATCAGCGCAACGAAAACTACCTGAAAATCAAAGCGGTGGTTCCGGCTCTGGACGGCTGTTTTCAGATTGGCCAGGATTATCTGACTAAGGTGCCGGAGGCCATTCAGCCGGATAAGGCATATCGGTATGTGCACGACAAGCAGGATCTTCTGCGGGCAATGACCGCGGTGCTCAGCCGCTCAGACAATAAGCTGCCCCCTCCGGTGTCGGCGTTTCAAGGCATTGTGGGGCGGGAGCCCTACCCGGTGGCCGACAAGGCTGGGGAGATCCTTCAGCGGCTGGTCCGCTTCGGCGTGACCCGCTTCCGGGCCCTGTTCAAGGGCAACCGCAGCCGGTCTGAGATCGTGGCCACGTTCCTGGCGGTACTGGAATTATGTAAGGCCCACCGTCTGCGCCTGGCCGGAACCGAGGAAGACTGTACCGTTACCTGCACCCAAGCTGAGGAAATGGAAGAAATCAAATTTACCGCCGACAGCGAGTAAGGAGGCAGCCCATTGGAACTAAAAGAGTTGGAATCCGCCCTGGAAGGGGTACTGTTTGCCGCCGGTGAGCCGGTGGCCGTGGAGCGGCTGTGCCTGGGGCTGGAGGTGGACCGGCCCACCTTGGACGCGGTGGCCCAGCGTCTGATGGACAAATATAGCTACGACCGCCGGGGGATCCGCCTTCTGAAGCTGGACACCAGCTATCAGCTGTGCTCCGCCCCGGAGTATGCCCCTTACATCCGGAAGACCCTGGAGAGCCGCAAACCTGCCCGCCTGTCCCAGCCTGCTCTGGAGGTGCTGGCCATCATCGCCTACTATCAGCCGGTGACCCGTGCCTATGTGGATCAGGTGCGCGGGGTGGACAGCTCCTATACGGTGGGGCTGCTGCTGGAGCGGGAACTGATTGAAGAAGCGGGCCGACTGGCGGTTCCCGGACGGCCTATGCAGTTTCGCACCACGAAAAATTTTCTGCGCTCCTTTGGCCTATCCAGCCTTGAGGAGCTGCCCGAGCTGCCCAGTTCCACCCAGGAGGGCAGCCAGATGACGCTGGAGCTGGAAAACAGTCTGGCCCGCTTAAGGCAGGCGGAACAGCAGGACGGGGAGGGACCGGAAGACCCGGTTGAACAGCCGTGAGCGGCCTTGTGATCCTGGCTGCCATTCTGGCGGTTTTCTTCCTGCTGGGGCAGCTAAGAGTTGGTGTGCGGGGGGAATATACCGCCCAGGGGGCCGCGGCTTGGATTCGGCTGGGCCCGGTGTGGTGGAAAGTTTGGCCCCGTAAACCAGGCAGAAAAAAGCCTGTGCGGGAGGAAAAGACACAAGAGCCGGAAAAGCCTCCCGCTCAGACGGCTCCGACCCCCGCTGGCGGAGCGCTGGAGTATGTACGGGAACTGCTGCCCCTGGCGCTGGAAGCGGCCGGGCAGTTTCGCAAAAAGCTCCGTGTGGATCAGTTGGAGCTGGTGCTGCGGGCGGGAGCCCACGACCCCGCCGATGCGGCCATGGCCTACGGCTATGCCAACGCTGCCCTGGGGACGTTGTGGCTGCCGCTTACACAGGCATTCCATGTGAAAGACGGCAGGGCACGGGTGGAGCTGGATTTTGAATCGGAGCATACCACACTATATGCCTCAGGGGCCATGTCCATAAAAGTGGGACAGGCTGTATGGCTGGGGCTTTACTTTGGCCGGAAAGGCCTATCGAAATTGGCTGCCGTCAAAGGGCGGCGGAGTACCAGAGAAAAGGAAAGAAAGGCGGTCTGATTTATGGAAAACCAGGAGAAGAAAAATCCCCTCGGCCGGCTGATGCAGGATACCATGGAGCAGGTGCGGGCCATGGCTGACGCCGACGTGATCATTGGCACACCCATCCAGGCGGAGGGAGTCACCTTGATCCCTGTGTCCCGGATGTCCATCGGTGTGGGCGGCGGCGGTACGGAGTTTTCCACCAAGCAGGCCGGCGCGGACAAAAACTTCGGCGGCGGAAGCGCCGCCAGCGCAAAGCTGGAGCCGGTGGCGTTTTTGGTGATCCGGGAGGGAACGGTGAAGATGCTTCCGGTAGGCGGCGCGCCCATTACCACCATGGATCGGGTCATTGACATGGTGCCCGAGGTGGTGGATAAGGTGACGGATTTTATCCAGAGCCAAAAGGAAAAAAAGGAATTTCAGGAATAAATCCCATATAAGCAGAAAAAATTTCCCGCCATAAGCAGGGGAAATGCGCGGAAGAATAAGGTGGAACCAAAGAGATAGGGGTGACCTTATGAAACTGCGTTTGGCTGGCGGAGTGCTGGCGCTGAGCCTGCTGTTTGGCTGTGCCGGGAAAGCGGGGGCGGTAAACACCAGCGCCCAGGCCGCCGTTTTGATGGATGCCGGCAGCGGCCGTGTCCTCTATGGGCACAACATCCACGACCAGCGCCTCATTGCCAGTATCACCAAGCTGATGACCGCTCTGGTGGCGCTGGAGTCGGGGGTGGAGCTGTCCCAGGAGGTCACAGTGGCCCCGGAGTGGGTGGGGGTGGAGGGATCTTCCATCTACCTGCGGGAGGGGGAGACGCTGACACTGGAGACTCTTCTTTATGGGATGCTCCTGCGCTCGGGAAATGATGCCGCTCTGGCGGTGGCAGAGGTCTGTGGAGGCTCGGAAGAGTCCTTTGTAGCCCGGATGAATGAAAAAGCAAGGGCGCTGGGGATGGAAAACAGCCATTTTGTAAACCCAAACGGGCTCAATGACGAAGCCCATTATTCCTCTGCCTATGATATGGCCCTGTTGGCCCAAGCCTGTCTGGAAAATGAAACGCTGAGGGAGATGGTTTCCACCAAATCCATTTCCCTAGGTGGGCGGAGCTTTACCAACCACAATAAACTTCTCTGGCAGTACGAGGGGTGTATCGGCCTGAAAACCGGCTACACGGAAAAGGCGGGGCGTACCCTGGTGTCAGCGGCGGAGCGGGATGGGATGACGCTCATCTGCGTGACACTCAGCGATCCAAACGACTGGGCGGACCATGCCGCCCTTTTTGACTGGGGATTTTCTTCCTACCGGCTCCAGACCGTGGCGCAGGCCGGGGAGAGCGTGGGCCAGCTGCCGGTGGAGGGGAGCCTTGTTCCTGTGTGCCCACTGCGAGCCGGGGAGGAGCTGAGCGTTGCCTTAAAAGAGGGCGAGCAGATAGAAACTCAGCTGTGCCTGGACTGCACCAGCCTGACTGCTCCGGTGGCAGAAGGGAAGAAGGTAGGCGAGATCGTGTGTCGGCTGAATGGGGAAGAAGTAGGGCGTGTGCCCCTGGAGACCGGAGAAGCGGCGACGGCTGACCGGGTACAGTCCGGTCATTGGATCGAAAAAATCCTGGCGCGGATTGCCGCGCTTTAGGTGAGAAAGAGAGGATGGTTTGGTGGAGGAGCGGCTGCAAAAACTGATCTCCGCCTGTGGTCTGGCCTCCCGGCGTAAGGCGGAGGAGTGGATCACCGCCGGACGGGTGACCGTGAATGGAGAAAAGGCCCATCTGGGTGACCGGGCAGACTTGGACCGGGACGAGGTGGCCGTGGACGGACGAGCACTGCGCCTGGCGGGGACGCAGACTTATCTGATGCTGCATAAGCCCAGGGGGTATGTGACCACTCTCTCGGATGAGAAGGGCCGTAAAACGGTGGCACAGCTGGTGTCAGGCTGCGGCAGACGGGTGTGGCCGGTGGGGCGGTTAGATCTGGACTCTGAGGGGCTGCTGATCCTCACCGACGACGGAGAGCTGACCCAGCGGCTTCTTCACCCCAGCCATGAGGTGGAGAAGGAATATTTGGTGTGGGTGACGGGTAACGTGGAAAAGGCTCTGCCCGTGCTGTCTTCCTCTATGGAACTGGATGGGGAGCGGCTTGCCCCGGCAAAGGTACGCCGCGGACGGAGCAGCGGCGGGGTGACCCAGCTGTCAGTTACCATCCACCAGGGAAAAAACCGGCAGGTGCGCCGGATGTGCGCTCAGGCGGGGCTGACCGTGCTGCGTCTGAAGCGCATCCGGGAAGGGGCGCTGCTGTTGGATCAAAATTTGAGACCCGGTCAGTGGAGAAATTTGACACAGCAGGAAGTGCTCTCCCTTTCCGAGGGGTGGGCCCATGAAAAGACAAAGGGAGTTTTGCAGGGAAAATGAAATTCCTGCAAAATTTCCTTGCATTTTTTTCGGTAAACGAGTATCATTACAAATACGGTCAAAGAGCGGGAACCATGATAAAAAGAGAACAACTTCAGATGGACCGGTTGATCTGGGGAATGACACAGGAAGTGAAATGGAATGAATCGTGATATTCTGGCCGTTATTCAGGAAAATATCCATACATTTTCTAAGGGACAGAAAAAAATCGCTAATTTTATTCTTGAGTCCTACGATAAGGCCGCCTTTATGACGGCCAGCCGTTTGGGAAAGAAAGTAGGGGTCAGCGAATCCACCGTGGTGCGCTTTGCTGCGGAGCTGGGATATGATGGATACCCGGATATGCAGAAGTCCCTGCAAAAAATGATCCGCAACCGCCTTACCTCGGTGCAGCGCATTGAGGTGACAAATGACCGCCTTGGGGATCAGGACCTGTTGTCCATGGTGCTTCAGTCAGACATTGAAAAGATCCGTGTGACACTAGAAGAACTGGATCGGGAGAACTTTGAAAAGGCGGTGGACGCCATTGTCTCCGCCAGAAAGATTTACATCATCGGTGTGCGTTCTTCGGCTGCCATTGCCTCGTTTCTGCATTTCTACTTTAACTTGATTTTTGAAAATGTGTGTCTGGTGTCTGCTAATACGTCCAGTGAGGTATTTGAGAGCCTGCTGCGAGTTGGGGAGGGGGACGTGGTCATCGGTGTCAGCTTCCCCCGGTATTCCAGCCGTACCGTACAGGCTATGAGTTTTGCCCGAGATCGGAAAGCGACCACTGTGGCCATTACAGACAGTGAGGCGTCTCCTCTCGCGCCCATCTCGCAGTATACGTTGAAAGCCCGCAGCGATATGGCTTCCTTTGTAGACTCGCTGGTGGCTCCGCTCAGTCTGGTCAACGCCCTTTTGGTGGCAGTCAGCCAGCGGAAAAATGACGATTTGGCCCATACCTTCCGGACGCTGGAGGAGATTTGGGAGGAATACGGCGTATACGAGAAGGTGGAGCAGTGACTGGAGATCAGAACAAACTATACGTAGTTGGCGGCGGGGCGGCCGGGATGATGGCGGCGATCTGCGCTGCCCGAATCGGCTGTCCGGTGATACTGGTGGAACGCAACCCCAAACTGGGGCGTAAACTGTACATCACCGGGAAAGGCCGGTGTAATGTGACCAATCACTGCACATCCGAGGAAGTGCTGGCCGCTACCCCCCGAAATGGAAAGTTTTTATACAGCTGCGTGAACCATACGCCTCCGGACTATGTGGAGCGGTTTTTTGAGGATTTAGGTGTGCCTCTGAAAGTGGAACGGGGCAACCGGGTCTTTCCGCAATCAGACAAGGCCGCTGATATCATTGACGCCCTCTATTATGAATTGAAGCGGTGTAAGGTTCCTGTCCTCCAGACCCGGGTCACTGGATTGCGGGTGGAGGAAGAAAAAGTGGTGGGCTTGGATACGGAACAAGGACCGTTGGAGCCTGGAGCCGTAATTTTGGCCACGGGAGGAGTTTCCTATCCGGCCACCGGCTCCACCGGCGACGGGCACCAAATGGCCGCTTCGGCAGGGCATACCGTGGTAGAGCCAAAGCCCTCTCTGGTGCCGCTGGAGTCGCCGGAGGCGTTTTGCGGACGTATGCAGGGTCTGGCATTGAAAAATGTGATGCTGACGGTGAAAAACCAGAAAGGGAAGACTTTGTACCGGGAGCAGGGAGAGATGCTCTTTACGCACTTTGGTCTGTCCGGCCCGCTGGTCCTCTCCGCCAGCGCCCATATGCGCAATTTTGACCGGGAGCAATACACCTGCTTCATCGATCTGAAGCCCGCCTTGGATGAGCAGGCATTAGACGCCCGACTGGTGCGGGAATTGAGTCAGGGCGCCAACCGGGACATGAACAACCTGATGGGGACCCTGTTGCCCCGGCTGATGATTCCCGTGATCCTCCAGTGTACCGAAATTTCCGGCGAAAAGAAGGCCCATGATGTGACACGGGAGGAGCGCCGCCGTCTGTTAGAATTACTGAAAGCGTTCCCTGTGCCCATTTCCGCTCCGCGTCCCATTGCGGAAGCCATTGTGACGTCCGGCGGAGTCAAAGTGGGAGAGGTAGATCCCAAGACAATGGCTTCTAAGAAGGTAAAGGGATTGTATCTTGCTGGTGAGCTGCTGGATGTAGATGCCTATACCGGCGGATTTAATCTGCAAATTGCCTGGGCGACCGGCCGGGCGGCCGGGGAATACGCGGCGGCGTATCTGCTGGGGAAGGAATAGTGCCTCCTAGTCCTACACGGGAACCCCAGGCTATAGGCTGCGGGTATGGCACGAGATGTGAAGTATGGTTTGTGGAAAGAGGAAGCTTATGGAAAAGAAGAGCATCGCCATTGACGGCCCGGCTGGAGCGGGGAAAAGTACCCTGGCCCGGCAGCTGGCCAGAGCATTGGGATTTTTATATGTAGACACCGGGGCGATTTACCGCACAGTGGCCCTGGCTGTGCTCCGGGCAGGAATTGCCACGGAGGATGTGGGCAAGGTGTCCCAGCTTCTGGGGACCTTGGACATCCGTATGGACTATGGTCAGGACGGAGAACAGCGGATGTTCCTGAGCGGTGAGGATGTGTCAAAGGCGATCCGGGAGCATCAGGTTTCCGGCCTTGCCTCAAAGGTATCGGCGATTCCCGCGGTGCGGGATTTTTTGCTGGATTTCCAGCGCAGGCAGGCCCGGGAACACAGCGTTGTCATGGATGGCCGGGACATTGGAACAGTGGTCTTGCCGGAAGCGGATGTGAAGATCTTCCTCACTGCCGCCCCTGAGGCCAGAGCCAAGCGCCGTGTTCTGGAGCTTCGTCAGCGGGGACAGCAGGCGGAGTTTGACACGATCCTGCGGGATATCATACAGCGGGATAAACAGGATGAGCAGCGTCCCATCGCCCCCCTGCGGCGGGCAGAGGATGCGGCCTTGCTGGACACGACCCAGCTGAATCTGGAACAGAGCCTGGAGGCCCTGCTCCAGTTGGTAAAGGAGAAGATCAATCTGTGAGTGAAGAAGTGAAGGAAAATAGCGCCCTGCTGCGGGAAGACGGAAACCGGCGCAGAGAAATGGACGCTATGTTCCATTTCTTATATGCAGTCATTTGGCCCTTTTTCAATCTTTTTCGTCCGGTCAAGGCCATTGGACGGGAAAACATTCCAGAGGGCCCTGCGGTTATCTGTCCCAACCATACCACTGCCGGCGACCCCTTTTATGTGGTGTTTGCCTTTGGGCATAAATACCCCATGCGGGCCATGGCCAAGATCCAGATCATGCGGGTCCCTCTCATTGGATGGCTGCTGTCCAAGGCCGGGGTATTCGGTGTGGACCGGGGGGCGGCAGATATGAAAGCGGTGAAGACGGCGCTGAAAGTCCTGAAAGACGGGGATAAGCTGCTCATGTTTCCTGAGGGGACCCGGGTCCATGAAGGAGAGCACGTAGAGGCCAAAACCGGCGCGGCGCTTTTTGCCGCCCGGACAGGGGTGCCTCTGCTGCCGGTTTACATCCAGCCCAAAAAGCGGCTGTTTCGCTTTAATACCGTAGTGATCGGTGAGCCCTATATGCCCTCGTTTGCCGGAAGAAAGCCGACAGCTGAGGAGCTTCAGGCCATTGCCCATGACTTGCTGGACCGTGTCCATGCTCTGGGGGAACAGATCAAATGAAAGTAATACTTGCGAAATCTGCGGGATTTTGTTATGGCGTGCGCCGGGCAGTAGAGCTGGCCGAGCGGACTGCCGCACAAAAGACGCCCTGTGTAATGCTGGGTTCCATTATCCATAATCGGGATGTAGTGGATCACTTGGCAGCTCAGGGCCTATATGCAGTGAAACAGCCGGAGGACGTACCGGAGGGCAGCGCGGTCATCATCCGCTCCCACGGAGAGAGCCGAGCGGTACATCAGGGACTGGAGGAGCGTGGCATTGAGATCCTGGATGCCACCTGTCCCAATGTGACCCGGATTCATCAGATCGTGGAAGAAGCGGAGCAGAGAGGGCGGCAGCCGGTGATTGTAGGCACGCCCGACCACCCGGAGGTATTGGCCATTGCGGGCTGGTGCCGTTCGCCGGTGGTGGTGTCCGGGGAGGAGGAGCTGGAGCGCTGGCTGTCAGAAGCTCCTGAACGGAAAGAACGCCCCCTGACCTTTGTTTCTCAGACCACCTCGACCAAGAAAATTTGGGAAGGGTGCGTGAAAAAAGCAAAAAAAGAGTGTACAAACGCAGAATTTTTTGATACAATATGTGGAGCGACATCAAAACGCCAGGAGGAGGCACGTCAGCTGGCTCAAAAGTGTGAGCTGATGGTGGTGGTTGGAGATCGGCACAGCTCCAATACCAAGCGTCTTGCGGAAATTTGCGGGGAATTTTGCCCCCACGTCCTGCTCATTGAGCGGGCGGAAGATCTGGAGCTGAGTCAACTGCCCAAGGCGAATATGGTCGGCATCACGGCGGGCGCATCTACGCCCGCGTGGATAATAAAGGAGGTCTATGACAAAATGAGCGATGAAATCATGGAGATCGAAAAATCCTTCGCGGAGCTGCTGGAGGAGTCGATCAAAACTTTAAATAATGGAGATAAGGTTACCGGTACCGTTGTGGCCATCACGCCCACCGAAGTTCAGGTCGAGCTGGGTATCAAGTACCCCGGCTACATTGCCCTGTCCGAGCTGACCGACGATCCCAACGCCAAGGTGGAGGATCTGGTGAAGGTTGGCGATGAGATCGAGTCCATCGTTATGCAGGTCAGCGATCGTGACTGCCTGGTGAAGCTGTCTAAGCGCCGCCTGGACATCAACAAGGGCTGGGAAGAGATCGAGGCCGCCCGTGAGAATGAGACCGTGGTGGAGGGTGTCGTCACCGAGGATAACAAGGGTGGCGTGGTTGTCTCCGTCAAGGGTGTTCGGGTGTTCGTGCCCGCTTCCCAGACTGGCCTGCCCCGTGAGGCTCCCATGACCGACCTGCTCAAACAGCGCGTCCGTCTGGTCATCACTGAGGTCAATCGTGCCCGCCGCCGTGTGGTGGGTTCCATCAGCCGTGTGCTGCGCGCTGAGCGTGCCGCTGCCGCCGAGAAGGTCTGGGCTGAGATCGAAGAGGGCAAGCGCTACACCGGCACTGTGAAGTCCCTGACTTCCTATGGCGCCTTTGTTGACATCGGCGGCGTGGACGGTATGGTTCACATCTCCGAGCTGTCCTGGTCCCGCATCAAGCACCCCTCCGAGGTGGTGAAGGTGGGCGACACTGTCGAGGTGTATGTCATTGCCGCCGATAAGGAGAAGAAGAAGATCTCCCTGGGCATGAAGGATCACAGCCAGGACCCCTGGACTGTGTTTACCAGCACCTACAAGGTGGGCGATACCGCCAATGTGCGCATCGTCAAGCTGATGACCTTCGGCGCCTTTGCTGAGGTCGTGCCCGGCGTGGACGGTCTGATCCACATCTCCCAGCTGGCCGATCACCGGGTGGAGAAGCCCGGCGATGTGGTGGCCGAGGGCGACAAGGTGGACGTGAAGATCACCGATGTGGATATGGAGAACAAGAAGATCTCCCTGTCCATCCGTGCCCTGCTGGAGGGCAACGCTGAGGAAGAGGCTGCTGAGGAGCCCGCTTCCGAGGAGTAAGATGAAAAAGCCGGCTGCTTACGCAGCCGGCTTTTTTTGTAAATTTTATCTGATAAAATGTAAAATTTTCCTGAAATCCGGTTTCTTACTTGCAATTTTGGGATAAAATTGCTATAATACATCACAGTAGCGCGGAAAAAATAGCTTTGGTGACGGAGAAAGTGAGGTTCAGGGTGTTTCAGGTGGGGGATAAGGTAGTCCACCCCATGCATGGGGCGGGCGTGGTAGAGAGCATCGTCCAGAAGAAAGTGAATGGGGTCATGCGGGATTACTATATTCTAAGACTGACCAACCGCTCCATGGTGGTGATGATCCCCACAGAGAGCAGTGAGGAGATCGGTGTGAGGCCGATTGTGGATGGGGCGCAGGCTGACCGCATTTTGGCCGCCATTCCCAATATTCAGGTCGAAATGACCTCCAACTGGAACCATCGTTACCGAGAAAATATGGAACGCATGAAAAGCGGAGATCTGTTTGAGGTGGCCTGGGTCATCAAGGGCCTTACGGCCCGGGACCATGCCAAGGGCCTGTCTACCGGGGAGCGGAAGATGCTGCACTCGGCCAAGCAGATCCTGATCTCAGAGATCGTTCTGGCCAAAAGTGTCAGCTACGAGTGCGCGGAAGAAGCGCTGAACACCGCTTTGGCATAATTGTCCCACAGCTCAATATGATAGAACGAGGGGGCCCTGCGGTCCCTTCTTTTATGGACGGGAGGTTTTTCTATGGCCGGACTGTTTTCAAAAAGGAAGAAAAAGCCCGCCACGCCCCTGTGTTCGGCGGTGGTAGTGGCCGCCGGGTCTGCCCGCCGGATGGAGGGGATCGATAAAGTGCTCACTCCCCTGGGGGAGATGCCCGTACTGGTACATACCCTCTACGCCTTTCAGGATTGTCCCGTTGTGGGAGAGGTGATCGTGGTCACACGGGAGGATCTGCTGGTGGAGGTGAGCCGTCTTTGCAAGGTTTTTGCCTTGGATAAGGTGCGCAAGGTCATCGTAGGGGGCAAAGAACGTATTCACTCGGTCCAGGCTGGACTGAGGGAGGCAGACCCAGAGGCGGAACTCATTGCCATCCATGACGGAGCCAGACCGCTGGTTACCCAGCAGGTCATAGAAGAGGCGGTGGCGGCAGCGGCCCGGTCCGGAGCCGCCGCACCGGCCGTTCCCGTGATCGATACCATAAAGCGGTGGGAGGATGGCTTGAGCGTGGAGACGATCGACCGCTCCTGCCTCCGGGCCGTCCAGACGCCACAGGTATTTGAGGCGGGCCTCATACGTGCCGCCACGCAGAAGGCGCTGGAAGATGGGGAACTGCTTACGGATGACTGCGGAGCGGTGGAACGTCTGGGCAAAAAGGTGACCCTGACAGAGGGGAGCCGGGAGAACATTAAGATTACCACTCCTTTGGATCTGGTGCTGGGGGAGGCGATCTTACAGGCCAGAGGGGAGGGAAGACTATGACGGACTTGCGAATGGGACACGGATATGATGTTCACCGCCTGACCACAGGACGAAAGCTGATTCTGGGCGGGCAGGAGATCCCGTTTGAACTGGGCCTGCTGGGGCACTCAGACGCGGATGTGCTGACCCATGCAGTGATGGACGCCTTGCTGGGGGCGGCGGGGCTGGGGGATATCGGACAGCACTTCCCCGATACCGACCCGGCCTATGCCGGAGCGGACAGCATCAAATTACTGGAGCATGTGATCGCTCTGCTGCGGGAGCGGGGCTGGTGTGTGGGCAATGTAGATGCCACTGTTCTGGCCCAGCGGCCCAAGCTGGCCCCCTATATTCCTGCCATGCGACAGTGTCTGGCGGCGGCCATGGAGGTGGAGGCTGAGCGAGTCAATGTGAAAGCCACAACAGAGGAAAAGCTGGGCTTTACCGGCTCCGGTGAGGGAATGGCCGCCCATGCTGTGGCAGTGATCGTTCGAACATAAACCAAAGTGAGGGAATTGGAGCTTAGCTCCAATTCCCTCACTTTGTCAAAAAAGCCCTCCTGCGGAGCGGAGGGCTATGAACCACTGCATGCCCTCGCTGCGGACCTGGGGATCGTCGGGGACTTGAAGGCCATTGTGCCAAAGCTGACAGAAGCCATCCGGGCCTATAAAGCCAGGCAAACGCTGTGATTCGGCTGCCGTTATACATACGTATTAGTTCGTTTTCCATGATAATACCCCCTGATGTAGTTTCTTTTCCTACATCAGGGGGTATTTTGTTACCGCCTGTTTTACTGCCTTTCGTTCAGAGCAGCCCAGAGCGGCTTTGGTCAAAGAAACATTTGGGAAGACAGGTAACGGTCTCCCGAGTCCGGCAGGATGACCACAATGGTTTTCCCGGCGTTTTCTTTCTGCCGGGCCAGCTCTCCCGCGGCCCACAGGGCGGCTCCGGAGGAGATGCCCACCAGAATCCCTTCTCGGCGGACCACTTCCCGCCCCATTTGATAGGCATTTTCATCGGTGACCCGGATGACATGATCATAGACCGAACGGTCCAAGGCCTTGGGAATAAAATTGGCCCCAATGCCCTGAATCCCGTGGGGGCCAGCCTGCCCGCCGGAGAGGAGGGGAGAGGCATCGGGCTCCACTGCGTAGACTTGGAGACCGGGATTCTGCTCCTTCAAAAAGCGGCCGGTTCCAGACAGGGTACTGCCTGTGCCCACGCTGGCGACCAGGATATCAACGGTTCCATCGGTATCTCTCCAGATCTCCGGGCCGGTGGTGCGGTAGTGGGCGGCGGGGCCGGCGGGATTTTCAAACTGCTGGGGGATAAAACTGCCGGGAATAGAAGCGCGCAGCTCTTCCGCCTTTTCCACCGCACCTTGCATTCCCAGACTGCCAGGTGTGAGGATCAGCTCTGCCCCATAGGCGGCCAGAAGTCTGCGGCGCTCGGCGCTCATAGAGTCAGGCATGGTGAGGATGACCCGATAACCGCGAACGGCAGCCACCATGGCAAGACCGATGCCGGTATTGCCAGAGGTAGGTTCAATAATGGTGCCTCCGGGCTTCAAAACTCCCCTGGCTTCGGCATCCTGAATCATGGACAGGGCCAGGCGGTCTTTGGCAGAACCGGCGGGATTGAGGTATTCCAGTTTGCCCAATACTGTGGCGTTCCAGCCAAACTGCGCCTCCATCCGGGACAGACGCAGCAGGGGTGTGCCGCCAACGAGTTGGTCAACGCTGGTATAGATCTGAGACATGGGGATCATCCTTTCCGGGTTAAGTTGTTTTCATCATACCCGGAAGAAGAGCGATTGTCAACGGCAGACGGGGGATTCTTCCTCATATGGAATAAGGTTCATAACAGAAACTTCAAATGCGGTGCGCTCCTGGGCGTGTCCCTCGACCTGCTTGGTATAGCGCCGGCTCTGAAGCCGTCCGGCCAGACTGAAGTGATGCCCCACTTCCATCGTCCCGCAGTGGTAAGCCAGACTGCCCCAGGCAATACAGGGTAAGTAGTCCGCTCGGCCGTAGCGACGGTTGACCGCCAGGATCATGTCGCATATAGTCCGCCCCAAAGGGGTGGAACGCAGCGAGGGGGCCTTGCAGAGCGTCCCGGACAGGATCAGACGGTTTTCGTCCGGGCCCTCCTCTTGGCTGAGTTCCTTGGCAAACACACTGATGACCAGTTTGCTGCCCACACCGCTTCGATTGTTGAAGGTGCGGACCTCTCCCACCACTGTGAGCGGAGCGCCCTTGTAAAGATCCAGTCCCTCTAACAGCGGCTCGGCGGCAATTACATTGAGACAGTCCTCAGCTCCGGACAGGCGGGAGACGGTGAGAGGTAGAACTACGTATTGAATGGCGTGGTTGATGTGAGACGGGACAGGGGAGCCGGCAAGCCGTCCCCGGAGGAAAATCTTATTTTGATTTCGGTTGTTCTGCATGGAAGCAACACCCCTATCGTTTGTTGATTCCATCCTATGCAGGGAGAGGGAGGGGTATGTCCCAAATTTTGGCGGCTGGAGAGAGTTTGCAAAATAAATACGGACTACCCTTATGCGGGCAGTCCGTAGAAAAAATATGCAGAGAAAGGGACATTACCGGCCGAAGCCGCCGCCCCGGCCGCCGCCGAAGCCGCCGCCCCGGCCGCCGGAGAAGCCACCGCCCCGGCCGCCGGAGAAGCCGCCGCCCCGACTGCCGCCGGAGAAGCCGCCGCCCCGGCCGCCGGAGAAGCCGCCACCCCGACTGCCGCCGGAGAAGCCGCCCCCCCGACTGCCGCCGGAGAAGCCGCCGCCCCGGCCGCCGAAGCCGCCGCCCCGACTGCCGCCGGAGAAACCGCCACCTCCAGGACCGGAAAAGCCGCCAAATCCACCAAATCCACCCCCTGGACCTCGGGGGCCTCCGGGAGGCGGCGGGGGAGGAGGCCGATGCCAGCGCCGACGGTACCAGGCGGAGCCCGGACCATGCCAGAACAGGATGGGGCGGAACATAACAGGGGGATTGACCACGCCGAAGTACCGGCTGCGGTAGGTAGTATAGCGAATGGAATCCATGAGAGAGGCTACGATCAGTACAGCCACTACCAGCATGACAATTCCCACCAGAGCTTTGGATGGGGAATGGGAGAAGCTGCTGTTATCCAGATACCCCAGCCCAAACTCAGAGACATAGTACTCATTGATGTTCTGGAACAGATTGAGTATTCCAACACCATATTTCTGGTTCATGACATCGGCGTAAAGGTAGCTGTTCATGTAGGAGGTGATCTGATTATCCCCCATGGGATAATCGGGACCCACAGCCAGATAACTGTTCCCGCTGGACGTTTCGATGACCAGCACAGCATCGGTACTGGCCAGTTCCATCCGGGTGCTTAACTCATAGGCATAGTCCTCCACGGTCCCGTCTACGCTGCTGAGTACCGCCACGGCAATGAGACTGTCGTAGCGCTGGACCCAGTTGGCGTTGTAGAGACAAATTCGTTTTTCTTCCGTGGAGGAGAGGACTCCGGCCTCATCCATGAGATACTGTTCATACTGGGAAGTGGACAGGGAGCTGTCCAGTCCCAGCTCCTTGGGACTGGTGGTGGCGGGTCCCTGGTCCTTGAGCTGTCCAATGGCCACTGCTCCTACGATCATGACCAGGGACAATACTACGGCCACCCAGGTTTTACGAAAAAATTTCATAGCGTTAACCCTTTAATTCCAGCAGTTTCTGCTTCAGCTCGCCCTCGATGCGGCCCAGCTCCGCCTCTGCCTCTTTTCGCTTTTGAGCGCCTTCCGTCTGGATCTTCATCACCTCATCCAGGGTGGAGATAAGCTGCTGATTGGTGTGCTGGAGGGTCTCGATGGAGACCACGCTGCGCTCGGCTTCCCGGGCGGTCTCGATGGTGCCCATCTTGAGCATATCCGCGTTCTTTTTCAGCAGTTCATTGGTCATGTCGGTGACAGCGGTCTGGGCGGCGGTGGCCTGACGGCCGTGTTCCAGGCCCAGAGCCAGCACCATCTGGCTCTTCCACAGGGGGATGGTGTTCACCAGAGAGGACTGGATCTTCTCCAGCATCTGGGTGTCATTATTTTGCAGAAGCCTGGTCTGTGGGCCCATCTGGATGGAGATCATCCGGGTCAGCTCCAGGTCATGGAGCTTCTTCTCGAACCGGGCACACAGATTGGCGTAGTCGTTGTAGGCCTGGGCATCTTCCTGGGCGCCGGTCTCCTCGGCTTTCTTTTTCAGCTCAGCCAGGTCGTGGGTGCGCAGATACTCCAGGCGTTTCTTGCCGGCCAGGATATACATGGTGAGCTCTTTATAATACTTGGTGTTGAGCTCATACATCTGGTCGAACATGGCGATGTCTTTCATCAGGGTGACCTGATGGTTTTCCAGCACCTTGACGATCTTGTCCACATTGGTTTCAGCCTTGGAATAGCTGGCCTTCATGGCCTCCAGCTCGTTTCTCTTCTTCTGGAAAAAGCCAAAGAGACCGCCCTTTTTCTCCTCATCGTCGCCAAAGTTCTTCAGCTCCACCACCAGGGAGGACAGGGCCTCGCCTACCTCGCCCAGGTCTTTGGTCTTGACGTTGTTCAGGGCGCTTTCCGAGAATGCGGCGATGTTTTTCTGGGCGGCGGCGCCGTACTGGAGCACCAGGTTGGAGTCGGTGACGTCAATCTTCTGGGAGAACTCGTCCACCATTTTCCGCTCGGCCTCGCTGAGCATGGATTCATCCAGCTTCACGGCGTTGGCGTCCCGCTCCTTTTGAATGGCAGCCTGCTCCTCGGCGCTGGCTGTGTCGGCAGCGGGAGTCGGGTCCAGAGTCAGCTCCGGAGCGGGGGCCTGAGCGGCGGCAGAGCCGGCGGGGTCCAGGGTGAGCTCCGGGGTCAGGTTCAGTTCATCACTCATGTGGGGTTCCTCCTAATTCCAAAATACAATTATCGATTTGCTTTTTTATCATAGGTCATATAGCGGTACCAGTGAAAGACGGCGGCGGAGAGCTGAAGCAGCAGAAGCAGCACACAGTAAACCACACCGCTCGTTCCAATGGTGCGGCCATAAATCAGAAAGAAGATGATTTGCAGGGCAGGGATCACGGACCAGACCAGTGCGGTGATAAGACATTCCGTTTTGCTTATCATGTTCCGGTAATTGCCCATAAAGACCTCCTTACAGTTCCAGATTGATACCGTCGCTGCTCGTCTTGTTTTCGTTTATGTCCATGCCTGCTAGTCCCTCCTGGGCCAGCAGGTTTTCCATGACAGTGATGTCGGTGGAGATGTCCAGGGCCTCCTCGCCGAACAGGGCGTCCAGCTGCTTGTCAAAGGCCCGGCACACGGTGTCCAGCATCTTCTCTACTTTCACCTTGGTGGCGTCAATATTGCTGCCTGACACTCCAACGGAATCCATGCGGTCATAGGCATTGAGGAGTTTGAGGGTGGTAGGCAGGTAATAGTCCAAAAAGCGGCGGATCTGGGGCTGTTTTTTGGGCTGCTGGATGACCTGATCCAGGATCTTTCCGGTGACTTCCTCCAGATGGTCGATCTGGGCGGAGATTTTCTCATCCAGAATAGCGTCGTTGAGTCGGCGCATCTCCGAAATCGCACGGGCCCGTTCTTTTTGCAGGGCGGCTACCTGGGGATCTTTGGAAAGCGGTTCTTCTTCTGCCTTCTTCTGTTCCGCCTGGGCTTTTTCCTGGGCGGTTTTCTCTTTGTCCTCCACGGTCTGATAGACCTTATCCGGGAAGATGGCCTTCCCAATGATGAAGATCAGTACAGACGCCCCTGCGCATAAGATGTAGTGGATGGGGGCGTATAGGGGAAACAGCAGGGCATATACAAGCCATGTCAGTCCTACCAGATAGATGGGGATGACAGAAACTTTTTTGTGGGTCTTCATTCCGATACCTCCCGGATGGCATTGCTTGGTCTATTCTACCTCTTAGAGCAGGGGAGTGTCAAGAATTTAGGGCAGTATTTACAAAAGGGACACAGTAGGAGTATAATATGGCCTATGAAATAAGGTACAAGAAGAAAGGAGCTTTCCATGAAGACTGGTTTGGTACTGGAGGGCGGCGCTCTTCGGGCGATTTTTTCCAGCGGTGTGTGTGACGCGCTGCTGGACGGGAATATTATGACCGATTATGTGGTCGGCGTCTCTGCGGGTATTGCCTATGGGGTAAGCTATGTGTCCCGGCAGCCGAGGCGAAACCTGGAAGTGGTGACCCGCTACGCCCCGGATAAGCGGTATATGGGGATGAATAACCTGGTAGATAAGAAGAACCGCAGCTATTTTGGCCTGAAATTTGCCTATGATACCATTCCCAACGAATTGATCCCCTTTGATTATGATACTTTTGCCGCTTATCCTGGCCAGGTGGAGGCGGTGGTCACCAATCTGAATACGGGAAAGGCGGACTATCTGCCCGTACCCCGGGACGATAAAGAATCCCGGCTTTTGCAAGCTACCTGTGCCATGCCGATACTGTTCCCCATCTACCAAATCAATGGCCAGCCGTACCTGGACGGAGGAGCCGCAGACTCCATCCCCTGGCAGCGGGCCCTGGATCAGGGATGCGATCGGGTGGTCGTGGTCCTGACTCGCCCTCGAAGCTATCAGCGCAAGCCGGATCAGATGCTGCGGCTCATCCGTAAGCACTATAAACAGTATCCCAAATTTGTCAGGACCATGGAAACCCGTGCCAAGCGATATAATCAGAACCGGGAACAGCTGTTTGCGATGGAGCGGGAGGGAAAAGTGCTGGTCATTGCGCCGGAGTCTACCTTGGGCGTGGGACGGATTGAGCGGGATACGGAGAAACTTCGTCTGCTGTGGGCTGAGGGCTATCAGATGACTGTGGACCGCATGGAGGAGATCCGAGACTATCTGGGGCTGTGAATCGTCAACCCTCTTTGGAGACATCAGTTTCTTCAGGTTCAAGCGCCAGCAGTGCCAAAGTGTCTCCCACCAAGGTGAAAAAGGCGGCCATTCTTGAGAGCTGAGTGGGGCTTTGCACTTGGGCTAATGTAATGGAAAAGGCCGTAGCTGCGGTGAGAAGCTGACTGTTATTTGCACCATGGAACGAAAACATAAAAGCACCCCGCTTCAGTCTATGAGCGACAGGGGAGAGGGTGTGGAGGAGCACATATGAAACTTGTGATTATTGACGGGCAGGGCGGCCGATTGGGCCAACTGTTGGTAACGGCGGTGCGTGCCCGTTTGCCACAGGCGGATCTTTATGCCATTGGGACCAATGCGCTGGCGACTTCGGCCATGTTGAAAGCGGGAGCAGATTTTGGCGCAACGGGGGAAAATCCGGTGGTTCGAGCGGTGGCTGATGCGGATGGAGTGCTGGGCCCGATAGGGATCGTGGTAGCCAACGCGATTTTGGGCGAGGTTACCCCGGTGATGGCCGAGGCGGTGGGCAGTTGCCACGGAAAAAAATATTTGATTCCCATGAACAACTGCGGCGTTTTGGTGGCCGGGGTAGCGGAGAAGCCCTTGAGCGCCTACGTGACAGATGCGGTGGAAGCCCTGGCAAAAGATTTTTCGTAGCAGGTACTGCGTGCTGCGGCTCAAAGTCAGAATGAAATTACCGCAGATGAATTGACTTTTTGCCTGATGTTGTGTATGATGAAAGCTAAGCGTGCCTAAAAGAGGAAATGGCAGTGATGCACGCTTGGCTTTATCCTGACTTGAGGGGATTGCAAAATAGCGGCGGGAACTATTTGCCGCTCATATTTGCGGGCATGATGGAATTGGTAGACATGCGAGATTTAGGTGCTGTCACCTCAGTGAAAGATTCCCCATCAATTAGGTAAAAGCAGGGTTGGCCTGTTTTTATAGACACGGGTCAAGCGCAACGCTTTGCCTCAGGTATCTCCTCCCCGAGTAAAAATAGAGGGAAAGTGAATATGCGGGTATGACGGAATTGGCAGACGTGCAGGATTTAGGTGCTGTCACCTCAGTGAAGAAATTTGCCATCAACCAGGTAAAAGCAGGCTCGTCCTGTTTTTATACGCGGATCAAGCAATGCGCTCCGCCTCGGTTCCCTCGCCGTGTAAAAACAGAGGGCAATAAAATAGCGACAGGAAGCCCTGCCGCTCATATTTGCGGGCGTGGTGGAATTGGTAGACTCGACGGATTTAGGTTCCGTTACCTCAGTGGTGTGCGGGTTCGAGTCCCGCCGCCCGCACCAAGTTGGAAGCTACATTTTAGCCTTATAAACGAGGCTGAAATGTAGCTTTTCTTTTTGCAGATACATCCATTATGCTGCCCGAGGTGCCAGGAGACTTGCCTCAAACTGCGTTGGAGACAGACAGCCCAGTGCCAAATGCGGCGGCGGTGTACTGGACACCCCGTCACTATGAAAGATGAGCCACTTGGCGATTCTTTGCTCTGTTCCTGTCATCTTGACAGGGAAGCGGAAAGGACTATAATAAATGTTATGATAAGTTGTTAGAAAAAGACTCAGGAAAGAGGCTGAGAGCCCCTCTTAGAGCCGGAGGGAAGGAATCCACGGAATGAAAACAGGGATTTTGGGACAGGTCAAGCGGTATGTGCTCCTGTGTGTGGGGCTGGCCATTATGGCCTTTGGTGTGGCCTTTTCCATCAAGGCGGGGCTGGGTACCTCACCCATTTCCAGTCTGCCCTATGTGCTCAGCCTGCTGACGCCCCTTACTGTGGGTACCGCTACCATTGCCATGCACGTGGTCCTTATTTGTCTGCAAATTCTGCTTCTGCGCCGCCGCTATGATCCCATCCAGCTCATGCAGCTGCCGGTGGCCCTGATCTTTGGAGCCTTAACTGATTTCAGTGTCTTGGCGATCCAGGGGGTGTCTGTCGATTCCTATCTCATGCAGTGGGTACTGTGTGTGATAGGAATTCTTCTGGTTGGGGTAGGTGTCAGCTTTGAGGTCACCGCCAACGTGGTCGCTCTAGCGGGCGAAGGGATGGTACTGGCCCTGTGCAAGGTATTTCCGCTGAAATTTGCCAACGCCAAGGTGGGCTTTGACGTAACACTGGTGGTCATTGCCAGTACCCTATCCTTCCTTTTCCTGGGACAGCTGGAAGGGGTGCGGGAGGGCACTGTGGCGGCGGCCATCTGTGTGGGTCTGGTGGCCAAGCAAATCAACCGTCCCATGGAGGCCTTTGCCAAGCGGTATTTATAACCGAACATCAAGCGGCCCGGACACGGAGACAGCTTCCGTGTCCGGGCTTTCTTTTCATAAGTTCGGGAGATGTGGTACAATAAAGTACACATTCTATCATTTGTGCCAGAGAGAAGGGAAAGAAACCATGATCGAGATTTCCTGTTGCAAATTGGAGATTTTTATTCCCGAGAGTCACTTGCTTGCCCTTCAGCAAGCATTACAGCAGGCCGATGCAGGACATATCTGCAGTTATGACAGCTGTCTGTCTTACAGTCCGGTCACCAGTTGCTGGCGGCCCTTGGCGGGAAGCCAGCCCTATCTGGGGCAGGTGGGAGCGCTGAGCACGGAACAGGAACTGGAAGTAGAGGTTACCTGCCGAAGAGAGAAGCTGGAGGAGACACTGGCGGCGGTCAAGGCCGTGCACCCCTATGAGGAGCCGGTGATCAATGTGATCCCCCTGTATCAAGTCGGAATATAAAAAATGCCGCCCGAAGGCGGCACAGAAAGAAAGATAAAAATAGAAAAATATCTTTATTAAACGGAAAGAATATCCGCTGAAACAAGGGCAAATATAGTTGTTTCAGCGGATAATGCAGCGTCACAACGAAGCGGTTTGATCCTGGCGGCGAAACGCTTCCAGGCAGTCCACAATGGCGTGAATTTGAATCTGTGTGGTCTGGTCGGCAGCTTCCGGGACAAACAGAGGTAGGGTGTCGGGGATCGCATGGCGAAAAATAATCACAGCCAGACAGAGATTGGTAAATAAACTGGTCCGTTCTGGACTTGGCTGCACCCCAAAACAGGACAGAAGATCATCAAACAGGCGGGCCTGCTTGGTCCGAAAGATCCGGTAGCTCTCGGGAGATAAGCGGCGGAAAATCAACTGCTGCTCCTCCACCGTCAGGGTGGCGATACCGCTCCGCTCTCCATAGCAGCAGGTGGTGAGAAATTGGGCCACACCTTCCCGCCAGTCCAAGGCTGGGTCCTCCATCAGATGCTGGGCATAGGCGAGGAGCTTGGGCTGCTGGAAATACAGTGTTTCTACAATCAGGTCCTCTTTGGAAGGGAAAAAGGTGTAGAAAAAGGTGCGGGAAATGCCAACGGCCTTGTAGACCTGTTCCACAGTGGTATGCTGGACACCTTGCCGGGACATCAGCTCCAATGCGGTGGTGATGAGCGCGCTACGAACTCCTTCCCGGTCCGCGTCGGAATAAGCAACCTTTGGTATGTTCTCGCCCCTAATAAAGTTATCTTTTAAATTTTGTCTTTATTTTACCTCATGGTCTAGAAAAAAGCAAGGGGCGGCGTGATCAAACGCCGCCCCAGAGGCAAGTAGGATTGTAATGAAGAGAGAAGAGGGGGAAATTACTCCATTTCCTCCCGGAGGATGTTGTGGTCCCGCAGTACCTTTTCTACCACCGTGCCACGAATCAGCTTGAGGGCCGGTTTTTTCAGCAAATTCAGCGGGCCGGGCAGTTCCATGTCCAAGGGGGACTTGCCGTCCATCAGACACACCGAGCTGTCCAGCAGGCAGCGGATGTCGTATACGCTGCCCCATACCTCAGGCACGCCCCGGTCCACACCCAGCAGGCCGTAGACGGCCTCCATGGCGGTGCGCACGGAGTACTCGGTGGTAAACACCGTATCCCGGGGCGTATCGGCAAACTGGCCCAGGAAGGCAAAGTTTACACAGCCGTCAGGAATCACGTCGGGACGGTCTCCCTTAGTCCGAGGCATAAAGAAGGCGGTGATATAGGGCATCATGGTGGGCACGCACACCGCGCTCTCCTCGGCCAGCTGGGGGATCAGCTCCGTCGGCACACCCAAGTGGTAGAGCCACTCCTGAGTGATCTCCTTGCCGGTACACTCCTTCATGGGCTTTCGGATAAAGTCGCCGGGCACATCGGTGAAGAGGCCATATACCCAGACACAGACCTTCTCCGGCTCCTGCTCTTTGAACTGTCCCTGACGGTTGATGGTCCAGCTCAGCAGCCACTTGGAGTCCTGGCAGCTGACGATACCGCCAGTGACCACCTTGCCGGTCCGGGGGTCCCGCTGGCAGATGTTTTTGATATAGGGCAGGATTTTGTCGTCTAGGGTAGTGATGGTGGCCGACTCCCAGTTGGTCTTGGCCACATCAGAACAGAACTTCTCCGGATGGCCAAAGGCCGGGTCCTGCTTGGCGATGTTCTTCCACAGGCTCCAGCAGCCGCTGGTGCGCACCTCGGCGTCCCCGTTGGGGGCGTGGTCCTGGTCGCCGTAGATGGTCCCCTCGGTACAGGACCCGTTGGTGACAAAAACCAGGTCGTTCTCGGTGAGCACGATGCCCTGTTCCACGCCCTTGACCTTGCACTCGATAGCGGTGGCTACCTTTCTGCCCCCCTTGATGTCAAAGAGAACATTGGTCACCTCCACACCGAACTGGAAGTCCACCCCGGCCTCCTCCAGGTACTTCTTCATGGGCAGAATGAGGGACTCATACTGGTTATAGCGGGTAAATTTCAGGGCGCTGAAATCAGGCAGGCCGGCAATGTGGTGGATGAAGCGCTGGAAATAGAGCTTCATCTCCAAAGCAGAGTGCCAGTTCTCAAAGGCGAACATGGTGCGCCAATAGAGCCAGAAGGTGGAGGAAAATACCTCATCGTCAAAGACGTCCTCGATGGTCTTGTCGTACAGGTCCTCGTCGGGGGTCATGAAGAGCTTAACGATCTCCATACAGCCCTTCTGGCTGAGGTTAAACTTTCCGTCCGTGTGGGCGTCCTGCCCCCGGTTGACGGTGGCACGGCACAGGGAATAGTTGGGGTCGTGCTTGTTGAGCCAGTAGAACTCGTCCAGCACCGAGGCTCCGGGCTTCTCCAGGGAGGGAATGGAGCGGAACAGGTCCCACAGGCACTCAAAGTGGTCCTCCATCTCCCGGCCGCCCCGCATGATATAGCCCCGGGTGGGGTCGTAAATGCCATCGCAGGCACCTCCGGCTACGTCCATGGCCTCCAGAATGTGGATGCGGGACCCGTCCATCTGTCCGTCCCGTACCAAGAAGCAGGCCGCCGCCAGAGCAGCCAGACCGCTGCCCACAATATAGGCGTTCTTTCCCTCCACGCCCGCGGGCTTCTCCGGGCGGGCAAAGGCCTCATAGTTGCCACTGGTATAGTAGATGCCCTTGGCGTTTTTCTCGTGGCGGCCCAGCTCTGTGTTGCGGTAATCGTTGAGCGCAGATACGGGGGTCTCCTCGGGGCTCCGCTTAGCCGCCGCTTTTTTCGCCAATACCACTGCCGCGCCAGCCCCAGCCAGACCAGCCGCCGCCGCAGTCCATTTTCCAAGATTCTTTGCCATAAGAATATAGCCACCTTTCCGGTAATCACTTTTTTACAGTGTGCTTGATGGAATGTGGCTATATAGTACCCCACTTTGCAGGTTTCTACCATTTACAAACCGGGCCCAGTGATAAAAAACTAATCACCAGGTCCGGTTTGATAAAATATCATGCCAGGTCAGCAAAGTTTTTGATGGAGCGGGAGACATTGCCCCGCATAGTAGTGCTGATTTTATCCACAATCGTTTGGTAATCTGCGTGCATTCCCTGTTTGATCCAGTCCAGCATGATCCCCACAAAGCTGTACTTATAGAATTCAGCAATGAATGCCTTGTCTGCTTCGGAGATATTGATGCCCTGGCTCTGTTCCTCTACCACGCCGCGAATCAAGTCATAGGTCAGCGCAAAGAGAAAATTCTCCATCTGATCCCGGCTGATACAGCGGTATGCGTTGAGAATAAAGGGCTTATTTTCCAGCACTGCTTCAAAAATCTGAAGCAGGCCCTCCGACCAGGTGGAGGAAGTCTTTTTTCCTTGCAGGGCCTGGGCAGCGTCCTCCACGCAGACCCACTCGACCAAGTCGTAAATATCTTTGAAATGATAGTAGAAGGTCATGCGGCTGATGCCGCAGTCCTCTGTAATGTCTCGTATGGTGATCTTATCCAAGGGCTTTTTTAAAAGCATCCGTTTTAAAGAGGTCTCCAAAGCCTGCTTTGTGGCGGTGGACATGGTGTTCACTTCCCTCAAATATTGTAGTTGACTCCATTATACAAAAAGTTTGCCGAAGTGCAACCGGTGCGGCCATGGCAGTCCATTGATTGGGAGGGCGGCTGCACAGATGTTTGCGGATGATGCCCATTGATACCCTGGGGGCGGACGACTACATTACAAAGCCCTTCAACCCTCTGGAGTTGGTGGCGCGAGTCAAGACCCAGCTGCGGCGCTACACCCGCTACAACCCAAGCAGTGGCTGTGGAGAGGAGATCCCCCAGGAGTACGATATTCGGGGACTGCAGATTTCCAAAGTCAATCATAAGTGCTTTCTTTTTGGGGAAGAACTCTCCCTTACGCCTTTGGAATTCTCTATCCTCTGGTACTTGTGCAGCCGGCAGAGCCAGGTAGTATCCAGCGAGGAGCTGTTTGAGGCAGCTTGGGGCGAAAAATATATGGACAGCAACAATACAGTCATGAGCCATATTGCCCGCTTGCGGGAAAAGATGCATGAGAACAGCCGCAAGCCGAAGTTTATCAAAACTGTGTGGGGGGTGGGGTATACCATTGAGTAAACAGAGGATTCCAACGGAACGGGAAGAGCGGGGGAAACGGGCGGGTCTTCGCACTTGGGGGCTTTACCTGTTGACTCTGGCTGCCTGGGTGACAGCGGTGATCGCCCTGGCTTTGCTGGGCTTCTTGGTGTGCTCTCGATTTACCTGGTACGAGAACAATCCCCTCTATCAGCTTCTGAACTGGGTGCGGGACTATATCGTTCTGGTGGGGACGGTGGTGGTGCTTCTGGGCTGGGTGGCCATCAGCTATTATTTCATTGCACGCTCTGCCCGGGATCTGGAGTGGCTGCTCTCCGGGGCGGAGGAGCTGGCTCATCCCACGGATGCCCCGATCCGTTTGCCACAGGGGCTGAAAAGTGCCGAGGACCAGCTGAATCTGGCTCGGGAACAGGCTCTCCGGGCCGCTCAGGCTGCCAAAGACGCCGAGCAGCGGAAAAACGACCTGGTGGTTTACCTGGCCCATGACCTGAAAACGCCCCTTACCAGCGTCATCGGCTACCTCACCCTCCTGCGGGACGAGCCGGGGCTCTCCCCGGACATGCGGGCGCGCTACACCGGTGTAGCCCTGGAGAAGGCTGAGCGGCTGGAGGATCTCATCAATGAATTCTTTGATATAACCCGCTTCAGCCTCACCCATTTGGAGCTAGAGAGAGGGGACACCGACCTGAAGCGGATGCTGGAGCAGATGTGCAGCGAGTTTGGCCCAGTCCTAGCCCAGAGGGGGATGACCTGCCAGCTGGACCTGCCCGGAGAGCTGCGGGTGGTCTGTGATCCGGACAAGATGGCCCGGGTTTTCGACAATCTGCTCAACAACGCCTGCCACTATGCCTACTCCGATTCAGTTCTTCGAGTGGCGGCCCGGACAGAAGAGGCAAAAATCGTGATGACCTTCCGCAACGCCGGACCTGCCATCCCCCCGGAAAAGCTCTCCCGGATGTTCGAGCAGTTTTTTCGCCTGGATGCCTCCCGGGGCACCCGCACCGGAAACGCCGGACTGGGCTTGGCCATCGCCAAAGAGATCGTGGAGGCCCACGGCGGCACCATCACCGCCCGGAGTGAGGGAGAAGAGGTGCTCTTCACCGTCACCCTACCCCAGTAAGAAAATCGTAAGGATTTTTTGAGAAAATCACAGGAACCCCGAAAGAGAAAACAAATACATGAAGCGCCCTGTTTTGGTACCATTTTGATACCAAAACAGGGCATTTTCTTTTGGGAGGTTTTCATATGAAACGGATTTTGATTTTCTTCGGCGGCTGTTCCACCGAATACGGCGTGTCTCTCCAGTCGGCCCACGCGGTTCTGACTCACCTGGACCGGAGCCGATTTGAGCCCCTGATGGTGGGTATCACTCAGAGCGGCAGCTGGCTCTATTATACTGGTGCACCCGACAACATCCCCGCCGACCGCTGGCAGGGATCTGAATGTGTCCCTTGTACCCTGGCCCTCAGCCGGGGAGTGACCCATCTGCTCCTGTTGGACGGCAGCGACATGCAGCTACCCTTTGACGCAGCCTTTCCGGTGCTCCACGGCAAGAACGGGGAGGACGGCACCCTCCAGGGCATGCTGGAGTTGGCAGGGATCCCGGTCATCGGCTGCGGCACGCTGTCCTCTGCCTTGTGTATGGACAAGGACCGGGCCCACAAGCTGGCCGCCCTGGCCGGAGTGAAGGTGCCCCGAAGTGCAGTGTTCCGCCGAGGCGCGGGGATGGACGAAATCAAAGCGGCAGCAGCGAAACTGGGCTATCCCCTCTTCGTGAAGCCCGTCCGGGCCGGGTCCTCCTTTGGTATCACCCGGGTCACCGGCCCGGAAGGGCTGCCCGGGGCGGCAGCCGCCGCTTTTGCCAACGACCGGGAACTGCTGCTGGAGGAGGCTATCCCAGGTTTCGAGGGAGGCTGTGCCGTACTGGGTACCGATGAGCTCACTGTGGGCGCGGTGGACGAGATCGAACTCTCCCAGGGCTTCTTCGACTTTGAAGAGAAGTACACCCTGAAAACCTCCGCCATCCACTGCCCCGCCCGCATTCCGCCCCAAAAGGCGGCGGAGATCCAGGCGGCGGCCAAGACGATCTACCAAGCCCTAGACTGCAAGGACTTTGCTCGGGTGGACCTGTTTCTCACCCCGGAAGGGGAAATTGTCTTCAATGAGGTGAATACCATTCCCGGCTTCACTGCCCACAGCCGTTATCCCAACATGATGAAAGCGGCGGGCCTGGATTTTACCACCCTCATCACCTGCATCATTGAGGAGGTGGGCGTATGAGAACCCTTACACGGACCACCGGCGCTCTGTTGCTGGTAAACGCTGCCCACTCCATGCCAACCTCCACCGCATCGGACCTGGTCTGCGTGAACCCCCGTTGGCCGGAGATTCAGATGGAGCGGCGGGCGGCAGGGCTCCTCAATGCCTGCATCCGGGCTGTGGGGGGAGAAAAAGCAATTGTCCCCGTCTCTGGCTGGCGCAGCCAAGAAGAGCAGCAGGCCATCTGGGACGACACGCTGGTCAAGGAGGGAGAGGCATTTACTCGGCAGTATGTGGCCCTTCCCGGGTGCAGCGAACATCAAACCGGTCTGGCCATCGATCTGGGTTTGGCATCGGAGGAGATCGACTTCATCCGCCCCAATTTCCCATATAGCGGTGTGTGCGGCGCCTTCCGGAAGCAGGCGGCGGATTACGGCTTCATTCTGCGTTATCCTGCCGGGAAAGAGGCGGTCACTGGCATTGCCCACGAGCCATGGCACTTCCGCTATGTGGGCGTGCCCCATGCAAGATTCATGGCTGAACAGGGGTTTGTTCTGGAGGAATATGTGGCGATGCTGCGTCGGGACTATTCCCGGCGGCCTCTGACTGTCTGTGCAGCCTCCCACGTATTCCATATCTGGTATTGTGACGAGACAGTCCGTGAGGATCTGCTCTCAGAACCCGGGAGCTACTGTCAGGTGTCGGAGGACAACTGCGGCGGCTTTGTGGTTACCACCTGGAGGTGAACGGACGTGTCTTTACGAGAAGTTTTTACCGACTGGTCCAAAGGGGACAGAATGACGGGCTTCTGGCGCCTTTACCGCCTGCGAAACCGGGCAAAGCGGAAGATGATCCGGGATATTTTAACCTTTTTCTTCAACCGCAGCGCCCGACGGCACGGAGGCTATGTGGGGCCCGGCGCTGTGATCCTGGGAGAACCGCTGCTGCCACACGGACTCCACGGAGTCTATATTTCCCGTTTCGCCACCATAGGCGCGGGGTGTCGGATCTATCAGAATGTCACCATCGGGGAGGTAAACCGTCGGGCCCCTGTTGTGGGAAATGGGTGTCTCATTGGAGCGGGTGCGGTGCTGGTGGGGGATATCCGCATCGGCGACGGGGTAAAGATCGGTGCAGGAGCGGTGGTGTGTCAGAATATTCCGGCGGGATGCACCGTAGTGGCCCAGCCGCCCCGGATTTTGGAAGGGGGAACGGGATATGCGTGAGGAAACAAGTCGGGCCTGGCGGGAAGTGGATCTGAGCGCTCTGGCCCACAATGCCCGGGTGCTTCAGGGTGCACTGGCCCCTGGCTGCCGTTTAATGTCGGTAGTGAAGGCTGACGCATATGGACATGGGTCAATCCCCGTGGCCCGGCGGTTGGAGGCAGAGGGAGTGAAGGCCTTTGCAGTGGCCTGCCTGGAGGAGGGAATCGCTCTGCGCCAGTCCGGTGTCCAGGGAAAAATCCTGATTCTGGGCTACACGCCGCCGGGTATGGCATTCCATATTTGCCGGTGGAAGCTCGTCCAGACGGTAGTGGATGAGGATCACGGCCGAGCGCTGGCCGCCCAAGGTGTGCCGCTCTCAGTCCACCTGGCGTTGGATACCGGTATGCACCGCCTGAGCATTCCGGTGGAGGATCATGAGGCTATAAGCCTCTGTATGAATTGCCCAATTTAAATATTCAGGGGACATTTTCCCATCTATGCGTGTCGGACAGCCTGGAAGCGAAGGATGTGTCCTTTACCCACACGCAATTAGAACAGTTTTACGGGGCGGTCCGATGGCTCAAGACCCATGGCATGAACCCGGGAGAAATCCACATCCAGGCAAGCTACGGCATCTGGAATTTGCCGCCTCAGCCATGTTCCTGGGCACGGGCAGGAATCGCTCTTTACGGTATCTTCAGCAATGACGCCCCCACAGAACGAAAGCTGGATTTGCACCCAGTGCTTTCCCTGCGCGCCCGGGTAGCCTTGGTGCGTACCATGTTGCCCGGCGAGGGAGCGGGATACGGCTTGGCCTTTCGGGCGGATCAAATGCGGAGGTTGGCAGTGGTTACCATCGGCTATGCCGACGGCCTGCCTCGCAGCCTGTCCCAGCAAGGGGGAGAGGTACTGCTTCACGGAACGCGCTGTCCTATGGTGGGGCGAATGTGCATGGATCAGCTGATGGTGGATGTGACCGATGTGCCTTGCGTGAAGCCCGGTGATGTGGCAACAATCATTGGAACAGATGGGGGAGAAGTGATTCGGGCAGAAGATGTGGCTGGGCGGTGCGGCACGATCACTAATGAACTCCTTTCCCGACTGGGACAACGTCTGCCCATTGTTGCAGACTGACGGAACCATGTCGGTTAATAGAATTGTTGTTTGTCACTGGGGTGACATCACCTTTAGGTTCTCGTACTTCACGGCGTTGGGGTTCGAGTCCCCATGCCCGCACCACGTCGGAGCAAAGTCCGCTTTGCTCCGACGTCTTTTTTGTCGTAGGCAAAAAAGACGTCATCCGCCCGCTCCCTTGCTCTTCCTCTCCAAATCGAACCCGCTTGTGCTGGGCTTCGATTTGGTTTTGGGGGCAGGCACTTAGACTGGCGCATCTTTTTCGGCAGGCAAACACAAGTCGGAGCAAGCGTTATGCGGCTTGTTCCGACTTTTTATAGCAGCCCCATAGTTCGCTCGCTTTACCGCTCATACTGTCCAAGATATTTTGGTGTACTCTGTGCGGAAAAGCATGATTTCTAGTTACTTATTACGGCACATGGGTATACTTAAGTGCCAAATATGGACGAAACCAACTGATTTCCGGGCTTTGAGACAAGTGTTTTATTTTAAATGACTTGTCTCAAAGCCTTTTATTTCATAAAAAAGGTGTGCGCAAAAAATAAAACTACAAATGTATAATATCTTGACGAATGTAGAATAAAGTATTATGATAACTCCATTCCACAGTGGGAGGAATTACCATGGAACATCAAAATGCGGCGCATCTGGACCTGCGTCAGCGTAAGACCCGAAAGCTGTTGGTAGAGGCGCTGGCTCAACTGTTGGAGGAGAAGCCCTTTCAAGAGCTGTCGGTAACCGATATCTGTCAACGGGCTATGGTCCACCGTACTACCTTTTACGCCCATTTCAATGATAAGCAGGAGCTGCTGCGCTATTTACTGGAGGGGATGGAGCAGGAGTGTGCTGCCACCTGTCTGCCCCAGGACCCCGAGCGCAGTCCAAGGGAGTATTTGCTGACTGCGGCCCGCAATGTATTTGAGTTTTTTGCCCAGCGCCGGATGCTGTACCGGGCCTGTCTCAACTGTGGAGCAGATGTGCAGGCACATACCCTGGAAGACTGTGCTGCTGGGGAACTGTGTAGGCTGCTCTCTCAGCCGCGGTTTCGGGCGGTGTCTCCCCAAGTTGATCCCCAGGTGGCCGCGCACTTTTATACCGGAGCTATGCTTTCTCTGATCCGATGGTGGTTAAACAGCGACGAGCCGCTTCCCAGCAGCCACCTGCTGGCCAATTTGGAGCACTTTATTCCTATTTAGTGAGGCGATCCTATGCAAGAAAAACATACGGAAAGTGCCATGACCAAGCTGGCACGCTTTATTGTAGACAAACGAAAGGCATTTTACCTGGTATTTGTGGCCGCATTTTTGTTTTGCGCGGCTTCTATCAACAAAGTTCAGGTCAACAACGACATCACCTCCTATCTTCCGCCTCAGACCGAGACCCGCCGGGGCCTGACCATCATGGAAGAGGAGTTTGTGACACTGGGCAGCGCCAATGTGATGGTTGCGAACGTCACCTATGGGACTGCCCAGAATCTGGCACAGAAGTTGGAGCGCATCCAAGGGGTATCGGAAGTGGCCTTTGATGAGACAGAGGACCATTACAAAAACTCCTCGGCGCTGTTTACCATTTCCTTTGACGGGGAGGAAACTGACCCGGCCACTGTGGAGGCCATGAATGAGGTCCTTTCTGCGCTGGAGGGCTATGATGTTTACCCCTCCACCCAGATCGGCCGGGATGAGTCAGCCAGCCTGCAAAAGGAGATGACTGTCATTCTGGCCATCGCGGCGGTGGTCATCGTGGTAGTGCTGCTGTTTACCTCCAAAAGCTACATGGAGGTCCCCGTCTATCTGATCGTTTTTGCTGTGGCGGCAGTACTGAACATGGGCACCAATTTTATCTTTGGTACCATTTCGTTCATTACCAATTCCATTGCGGTGGTGCTCCAGCTGGCTTTGGCCATTGACTATGCCATCATCTTTTGCCATCGGTACATGGAGGAGCGGGACAATGGCCTGGACCCGAGGGAAGCGGATATTGCCGCATTGAGCAAGGCCATTGTGGAGATCTCCTCCTCCAGCCTGACCACCATCTCCGGACTGATTGCCCTGATGCTTATGCAGCTGCGTATTGGGTTTGACATGGGGATTGTACTGTCCAAAGGTATTGTGTGCTCCATGCTGTGTGTGTTTTTGCTGATGCCTGGACTGCTCATGTTGTTCAGCGGACCCATTGACCGCACACGGCACCGCAGCTTGGTTCCCAAAATCCAGTTTTGGGGCAAAGCGGTGGTCCGGCTGCGCTACATACTCCCGCCTGTTTTCCTGGTGGTGGTCGTGGCGGGGGCAGTGCTCTCGGCCCGATGCGACTATGTCTTTGATACCAATGACACCGACTTTGATAACAAACCGGATTGGCGTATTGCCGATGAAAAGGTGGCGGAGACGTTTGGCTCAAAAAATACCATTGCGGTATTGGTGCCCCGGGGAGATTATGACGGCGAGAAGCATATCTTGGAGCGAGTATCTCAGCTTCCTCAGGTGACCCAGGCCACCGGACTTGCCAACATCGAGGTTGAGGAAGGACGGATGCTCACCGATGAGATGAACCCTCGTCAGTTCTCGGAGCTGGCTGGGGTGGACATTGAGCTTTGCCGCCTGTTGTATCAGGCTTACGGCTTGAGCGTGGAGGAGTATGGAGCTATTTTTCAGGACCCGGATGATTACTCTGTGCCTCTGATCGATGTATTTGAGTTCCTTTTGGAACAAAAGGACAAGGGCGTTGTCAGTCTGACGGGAGAGCAGGCGGACAAGGTGGACGATCTTCAGCAGCAGCTGGATGTGGGACTGGAACAGCTGCGGGGGGAGAATTGGTCTCGACTGGTTTTTGTTGCGGATATCCCCACCGAAGGGGAGGAAACCTACGCCCTGCTGGACCAGATTCGTGCCATTGCCCAGGAATACTACGCAGATCAGGTGATCCTGGTGGGCAACTCGACCAACGCCTTTGATCTGGCCAGCTCTTTCTCGGGAGATAACATGAAGATCAGCATTCTCACCGCGCTGTTCGTCATGGTAATCCTGCTGTTTACGTTCAAATCGGCAGGTCTGCCCATTTTGTTGGTGCTGACCATTCAGGGCTCCATCTGGATCAACTTCTCTGTGCCGGTCCTGACGCACACCAACCTCTTTTTCCTGAGCTATCTGGTGGTCAGCTCCATCCAGATGGGGGCAACCATTGACTATGCCATCGTGATCACCAACCGCTATATGGAGCTGAAGACCGTCATGGAGCGCAAGCAGGCGGCGGTGGAAGCCCTGAGCCAGAGCTTCCCCACCATTCTTACTTCGGGCACCATCATGGCGGTGGCGGGTTTTCTCATTGGCGGGATCTCGACCGATGCCACCATTGGTTCAGTGGGTCAGACCTTGGGCAGAGGTACAGTTACCTCCATTGCTCTGGTCATGACAGTACTGCCCCAGCTGCTTATGCTGGGGGATGCCCTCATTGAGCGCACGGCTATCACCCTCAACCGGGATCGCAAGCAGCGCTTTAACCAGGGCACTATGCGTTTGGACGGACATATCCGGGGGCACGTGTCCGGTTTTGTGGACGGTGAGTTTAAAGGGGTACTCCACGGCAGCGTAGATGCGTTGATTGAGAGCAAATATCAGCAGATGGACCCAGCGGAACAGGAGGAGCATACACCATGAGACGTTTGACACGAGCAGCCGCCTATGCGGCAGTGCTGGCTTTCCTCGGCACGCTCACGCTGCCCATTGCAGTAACCGCCGCAGATACAGGTACCTTCACCATTGCCACTGTCCAGGACTTTGCAGACTTTGCCCGCGGGTGTACCCGGGATGTCTGGTCCCAGGATTTGACGGTGGAATTGACCGCTGATCTGGACCTGAGCGGTACAAATGCCGCGCCGGTTCCTATTTTTCAGGGGACCTTTCATGGCAATGGACATACCATTTCCGGACTCTCATTTCAGGAAAAGGGCTCCAAGGTTGGCCTGTTTCGTACTCTGACGGAATGCGCTGTGGTGGAAGACCTGAACGTGGAGGGGAACCTGGAACCGCAGGGCTCTGCCAGCCAGGTTGGACTGCTGGCAGGAGAAAATCACGGCACAGTCCGCCGCTGCAGCGTGCAGGGTTCGGTAATTGGCCAGGAGGATGTGGGAGGTCTGGTAGGGCAAAACGGAGAGAACGGCAGACTGACAGGCTGTTCCAGCTCTGCCACGGTTACCGGGGTGAACAATGTAGGCGGCCTTGTGGGGCAAAATCTGGGTATCGTGGAGGAATGCAGCAACCGGGGAGAGATGAACACCCAGCCCGATCAGGAAACGCCCACCAGCGTGGGCGGCATTGCGGGGCTGTCCCGGGGTACGATTCACAACTGTACCAATTCCGGAGCAGTGGGGTATCAGCACGTGGGCTATAATATGGGGGGAATCGTTGGACTGCAGTCGGGGGAAGTTTCCGGCTGTGTCAATACGGCTGCAATCAAAGGCCGCAAGGATGTTGGCGGCATCGTGGGACAATTTGAGCCCAACACCAGCTTGACCTATGGGCAATCTCCCACCCAACAGCTTACAGAGAGTCTGGCCGACTTGTTTTCTCAGCTGGAGCACTTTACCAACCAGATCAACGGCATGGTGACCAGCGGGGTAGACGATGTCCAGGCCATTCACGACTCGCTGTCTGCCATTCAGGAACGGACCTACGCGGCCGGAACAGAGGGCAGAGAAGATTTTCGTGCCATGTCCGATTCCCTTTATCAGCATACCAGCGCCATCAGTGGAAGCTTGGACGAACTGGGGGAGGACTTGGAGTGGTTTACCGATGAGGCAGAAGATCAGATTCAGGAGGCGCTGGATCAGTCGAAGGACCTGCTGACTGGGCTGGGCGACCTTGCGGATGGGGCGGACAGCGGCTTGGGTCAGGCGATCCATGCTCTGGAGAATACGGTCTCCAATGTCCAGACCCAGCTTCAGATCATCCGTACCCACCGTCAGTCGATGGAGCGGGAACTGGACACATGGAAGCAATACGTGTCCGATGTGGCCCGGTTGATCGCAGATGGAGCGTTCGAGCAGGCGCTTCAGCTTCCGGTTCCCTCCACAGATCTGGTGGGACACTGGGAGGCCAGCGCCCAGGCGCTGGAGGAAATTGCACGCCTGGCGCTCCAACTGCCCAGCCAATGGAGTGATATCTATGACCGGACGTCACACCATGTTGGACAGGCGGAAGAAGATATAGACCGGGCGATTGACCGGCTCTACGATGCACTTACTGCGCTGAACCGGGCGGGCGGCAATTTTTCGGACCTTGCCCAGCAGGACATAGAGGCAGTGAGCAAACAGGCGGATCGGATTCGAGATCTGCTGAAAGAGTATACCGATACGCTGGGAGATCAGGCCCAGGCAGCTGTGGATGACATTGACCGGGAACTGACCGCCATTCAGGACCGGGTGGACAGTATGACCCAATCGGTTCAGGAAGACAACCAGGCCCTGCACGCCACCAGCCAGGATATTTTGGATCAGATGGAAGCGGTGCGACAGGCTATTTCCGGACTTGGAGAGGAACCGGAGCTTACCGTCACCGATCTGACTGATGAACTGGAGGAGGGACCCGGTCTAATCAAGGGCTGCCGGGCATCCGGAACAGTGGAGGGAGACTCCAACGTGGGCGGTATCGTGGGAACGGTGGCCTCTGAACTGGGGGATGACCCAGAGGCCACGTTTGACCTGGGCGACCTGAAGCTGATGAGCGATGTGTACGCCACCCTGCGGGCGGTGGTGCGGGATTGCCGGTTTGACGGGGCAGTCACCGCAAAAAATGACAGCGGCGGCGGAGTGGCGGGTCGATGTGAGGCGGGCGCGATTTTGGACTGCGTGGCCAGAGGTACCGTGGAGACCGGCGGAGACTACTGCGGCGGAATTGCCGGCCGCACCCGGGGAAAAGTGGAGCGCTGCGCCGCTCTGGTTGATCTGAAAGGTCAAAGCTGGCTGGGCGGAGTAGCCGGTCTGGGCCAGGACATGACTGACTGCCGTACCATGGTACGAGCGAACAGCAGCGGAGAGTATCTGGGCGCCATCGCCGGACAGGCAGAGGGAGAACTGAACGGCAACCGCTATCTCATGGAAGATCTGGCGGGGCTGGACGGAGTGGACTATGCCCAGTCTGCCCAGGGCATGGAGTTTGAAGCCTTTTCACAGCTGGAGTACATACCGGAAGATTTTCTCACATTCTCATATCGGTTTGAAGTGAATGGGCAGACGGTGGCAGAGATCCCCTTTACGTATGGAGGAGACCTGGATATGAGCCAAGTACCGGAAGCCCCCCAGCAAGACGGCCAGTATGGTCAGTGGCCGCGGTTTCCCACACAAAATCTGCGGCGTTCCCTGATCCTCCAGGTCCAGTTTACCATGCCCACTTCCACACTGGCCGATGAGGAGGGGGTGGCACAGCTGCTGGTGGAGGGGAACTTCTCGCCGGAGGCGGTGCTGACCGTGGAGCAAGGGGAACAGCCCAAGCAAGGGGTCAAGGGGTATACAGCACGTTCAGTCTGGAACTACTCGGTTACGGGCAGCCAGTCGGACACGCTGACCGTGCGCCTGCGGGCGGAAGGAGTAAAAAAACCTGCTGTGGCGGTTTACCGGGATGGCAGCTGGGAACGGGTTGACAGTGTGCTGGACGGAAGTTATCTGGTTTTTTCCGGCCCGGTGCAGGGAACTGTCCTGCTGCTGGAAGCGGAGACTCCCATTGTGGTCATTGCGGCGCTGGCCATTGGAGGAATTGGGGCAGTATGTTTGCTGCTGTCTGTCATTAGACGAAAAAAGCGCGCCTGTAAAGCTGCAAAGGCGGCTAAAGAGGGGTAACCGTACAACAAAAATCCGCACTTGTCTTCCAAGGAGGCAAGTGCGGATTTAAACTGTTTGTGATGATATTACCGAGGGTACCCATGGCTCTGTGCGCTAAAAGGTGACACAGGCGATCCCCTGATGAAAAGCGGCCAGGTTCATAGGTACCAGATCAGCTTTTCGCCCGGTGAACATGGCGTGGATCATGGCTTCGATGGTCTCCACCTTCAAAACCTGGGTGGCGGCCACATAGGCCCCCAGCATGACCATGTTGCCCACCTTTGGAGAGCCCAGTTTTTCAGCGATCTCATCGCAGGGGACATAGACTGCCCTCACATCAGTGCGCCCGACCCGTTCCGGAATCATGCTGCTATTGACAAAGGCGGTGCCTCCCGGACGGAGGACCGGCTCAAACTTGGCCAGGGAGGGCCGGTTCATGACGACGATCTCTGTGGGGTGGTCTACCAGAGGGGCGCCGATGCGCTCATCCGTGAGGATGACCGTGCAGTTGGCAGTGCCCCCTCGCATCTCGGGGCCGTAAGAGGGGACCCAGGAGACCTCTAGTCCTTCCTCCACACCGGCTTCGGCCAGATTTTTGCCGATGGACATGACGCCCTGTCCTCCAAAGCCGGCCAGAATCACTTCTTTTCTCATCCGGTCACACCTCCCGTATCCTTGACGACACCCAGGGGGTAATAGGCGGCCATATGCTCCATGAGCCACTGATTGGCTTCCAGCGGTTCCATGCCCCAGTTGGTGGGGCAGGGGGAGAGTACTTCCACAAAGGTAAAACCCTTGCCCGCCATTTGGAGCTCAAAGGCACGCTTGATGGCCTTTTTGGCCTTGTTCAGGCGGGGAATGTCAACGACGCACACACGCTCGGCATAGACGAGGCCCTCCAAGGTTGAGAGCATCTCGGCCATGCGGATGGGCCATCCCGCCTGAGCAGGGTCCCGGCCCAGGGGGGCGGTGGTGGCTCGCTGTCCCACCAGGGTGGTAGGAGCCATCTGTCCCCCGGTCATGCCATAGATGGCATTGTTGATGAAAATGGTGGTGATTTTTTCTCCCCGCATGGCGGCGTGGACGATCTCCGCGGTGCCGATGGAGGCAAGGTCGCCATCCCCCTGATAGGTGAATACACACTGATCTGGGTGGGTCCGCTTGACCCCGGTGGCAACAGCGGGAGCCCGGCCATGGGCGGCCTCAATACAGTCGCAGGAGAAGTAGCTGCCTGCGAAGACGGCGCAGCCTACCGGGCAGATGCCCACGGTAGTGTCCAGCAGGCCCAGTTCCTCCAGCACTTCGCCAATGAGCTTATGCACGATGCCGTGGCCGCAGCCGGGGCAGTAATGGAGGGGAGTGTCCTGCAAGCCCTTTGTTTTCTGATAGATGACGGTCATTTCACTGCACCTCCTCCAGCACTTTCTGCGCAGCCTGTTCCACTTCGGAAACATGGGGGACGGCTCCGCCGCAGCGGCCATAGAAGTGTACGGGCCTTTGGCCGTTGACCGCCAGATTCACATCGTCCAGCATCTGTCCCAGGTTCATTTCCACGTCTAGGAAAGCCTTAACATGGGATTTTCCTGCCAGCTCCCGAATCCGGGCGGTGGGGAAGGGCCAGAGCGTAATGGGCCGCAGCAGGCCTACGTTCCAGCCCTCTTGGCGAAGGTTTCGCATAGCGGTCTCCGCCACCCGGGCGGGGGTGCCAAAGGCGACCAGGATGAGCTGGGCATCTTCTGTCATCAGTTCCTCCCAACGGCATTCGTTGGCCTCCATAGCGGCGTATTTTCGGTTGAGCTCCAGGTTATGTTCCTCGCACTCCTCCGCGCCAATGTACAGGGATGTGACAAAATTGTTGTGCGTCCGGCCCCGGCGGCCCTCCGCGGCCCAGGTTTTGGGAGGCAGGGAACGGCCTGGGCGGTCCTGCCAGACGATGGGTTCCATCATCTGGCCGATCAGGCCGTCGGCCAGCACCATGACAGGGTTTCGGTATGTGTCGGCAATGTCAAAGGCGTCCTGCATGAGGTCTACCGCTTCCTGTAAGGTGGCGGGAGCCAGTGTGACGGTGCGGTAGTCCCCGTTGCCCCCTCCGCGGGTGGCCTGGTAGTAGTCACCTTGAGAGGGCTGGATTGATCCAAGGCCCGGGCCGCCCCGCATGACGTTGACGATGACAGCGGGGAGCTGGGCCCCAACCAGGTAGCTGATGCCCTCCTGCTTCAGGCTGATGCCGGGGGAGGAGGAGGAAGTCATAGCACGCACGCCGGAGGCGGCGGCTCCGTAGACCATGTTGATGGCGGCCAGCTCCGACTCTGCCTGGACAAACACGCCCCCCGCCTGGGGCAGCATTCGGGACATATACTCCGGAATTTCGTTTTGAGGCGTAATGGGATAGCCAAAGAAGCACCGGCAGCCTGCCCGGATGGCGGCTTCGGCAATGGCTTCGCTCCCCTTCCAAATTTCACGCTTTTGCATCCCCTATCCCTCCTCAATCCTTCGTGATGGTGATGACCGAGTCCGGGCAGATCTTGGCGCAGCTGGCACAGCCGATGCAGGCCGCTTCATCCGTGCAGCAGGCGGGACGGTAGCCCTTGGTGTTGGGGGCGCTGTCCAGAGCCAGAATGTGCTTGGGGCAAAGGGAGATGCACAGCTGGCAGCCCTTGCAGAGATCCCGGTCAAAATGCAGGTGAATGGCCATGGGGGAGACCTCCTTTTCCCAAAAATTTATTCCCAGGGTTTCTTCATGTATAGCCTGATTGGAAAGACCGGCTCATCCATCGGGGGCAGAAGATGCCTCACGTTCTGTACGGCTGTGTGGCACAAGAGGGGAATCCCAGTCTGGTCCGAGACCCTGTGGGCAAGTTCCGCTCCGGCCAGTATGTCCTGGGGAGACGTCTGGCCGCACAGATGGGTATTGTTCACCAAGCCCCCAATGGGTAACCCTGCGGCAGCCTGAATTTCTTGCAGATAAGTGACAGCCTTTTCTGCGGTATCCGTCATAGGCCTGTTGGCATTGAGCACGCAAAGAAGTCGCACTCCGGCTTTCCTCAGTCCAGTGCGATACCGGGCCAGCACACGTGCGCCGGAGGCATCTCCGCCGATATCCAGCACGCCAAAACCAGCTTCCGGTTCAAATAGGGCCTGAACCTGGGCGGGAAGGGCGGGCACATCGGCATTGACACAGGCCTGAGAACTGGTAATGAGCCCTACACCACGCCGGGCAAACAGCTCTGCGCACTCCCGGGAACGAAAGTAGGGGTCCACCACGTCCAGATCAGCCAAGGTGACCTTGTGCCCAAGCTCCGCCAGAGCCAGGGCCATATTGACCGATACCTCGGTCTTGCCTGTGCCGAAATGCCCCACCAGGGCGGTGAGCCGGACCGCATCGATCCAGGAAGAGCCTTCCAGTTCCATACTAAATCCTCCAATCACTACCTATATTATACATATTTTACACAAAAAGTCAATTTAAACAAAATAAATTTTATGCAAAATACACAGAAAATACGGAGCCGTATGGGAAAAAAGAGGAGAAAGCAAAGGTAACGTTGTTGACGATGGCGAGAATCTTTCGTATAATGAAAATAATCATTTTGGAGGGATCGGACCATGAGCCGGGAAAATGTACTGTCATTGCTGCGGGAGCGGCAGGGAGAATATCTGTCAGGGGAGGCCATGAGCCGGGCGCTGGGCATCAGCCGGGCAGGCGTGTGGAAGGCCATTGAGGGGCTGCGGCAGGAGGGATATGTTATTTCCTCTGCGCCGAACCGTGGCTATCGCCTGGAACAGGGGCCTGACCGCCTGCGGGCGGGGGAACTGGCAGGCCCCCTTAGCGGCTGCCTGATCGGGCGGAAACTGCTGTGCCTGGATACGGTGGACTCTACCAACACCGAGTGTAAGCGTCAAGCCATGGCCGGAGAACCGGAGGGGCTGGTGGTCATTTCTGACGAGCAGACCGGCGGACGGGGCCGATTGGGCAGGACGTTCCAGTCTCCCAAGGGCTGTGGGCTGTACTTGTCCGCCCTATTGCGGCCGAAGCTGGAGCCTGCGGCGGTGACAGACTTTACCGCCTGGGTGGCGGTGGCGGTGTGCGATGGTATTGAGGCCTGCTGCGGGGTACGTCCCCAGATCAAATGGACCAATGACATTATTCTGGGGGGAAAGAAGCTGGTGGGAATTCTCACCGAACTGGGGCTGGAGAGCGAAAGCAACGCCTTGGAGTATCTGATACCAGGCATCGGCATCAATGTGAACCACCGTCCGGAGGACTTTTCCCCGGAAATTCGGGATATGGCCACCTCCCTGAGCCAGCAGCTGGACAAGCCGGTGAGCCGGGTGGAGTTGGCCATTCAGGTGACCCGTGCGCTGGACCGTATGTATGCCCAGTTCCCGGAGAACAAGGCGGAATATTTGGAGAAATACCGCGCCGACTGCCTGACCCCCGGTCACCAGGTGCAGCTCGTGACTCCCGTTTCCCGGGAGGAGGCCTGGGCAGTAGAGATCGACGATGAATTTCGTCTGGTTGTGGAGATGCCGGACGGGAGCAGAAGAGCGCTTTCTGCCGGAGAGGTCTCTGTACGTGGGATGTATGGATATGTGTAAAAAAAGCCCGTTTTGCCAAATGGCAAAACGGGCTTTTTTATGCTTCCTGATAGGGGGCAAATTCTTCAGCGTTGGGGTCTTCAAAGACCTTGGCAAAAACTTCCGCATCCATCGTTTCATGGTCCAGCAGATACCGGGCGGTGACCTCCAGCTCCCGGCGGCACCGGGAGAGGATCTCCTCACACTGATGGTAGGCATGGTCCACAATGGACTTGACCTCCTGATCAATGAGCCCGGCTACTTCCTCGGAATAGGTGCGGGCCTGTGCCATGGAGCGACCGATGAAAATCTCATCGCTCTCATTTCCATAGGCAATGGTACCAAGCTTTTCGCTCATGCCGTACTTGGTGACCATGGCCCGGGAGATCTGGGAAGCCTTCTGGATATCGCTGGAGGCTCCCGTGGAGATATCCCCCAATACGATTTGCTCAGCCACCCGACCGCCCAGACACACGGCAATGCGTTCCTCCAGCTCTTTGCGAGACAGGTAGGATTTGTCCTCCGAGGGCAGGGAGATGGTCATGCCTCCGGCCGGGCCGCGGGGGACAATGGTGATCTGGTGTACCGGATCTTGGGTCTTCAGCTCATGGATGACCACCGCGTGGCCCGCCTCATGGTAGGCAGTGAGCTTTTTGGCGTGGTCGGTGACCACACGGCTGCGCTTTTCCGGGCCGGCAATGACTTTCATCATGGCGTTTTGGAGGTCAGCCATGGTGATAAAGCGCTGGTCGTCCCGGGCGGCCAGCAAGGCCGCCTCGTTAAGAAGGTTTTCCAAGTCAGCGCCGGTAAAGCCAGCGGTGGATCGGGCCACCTGATTGAGATCCACGTCCTCTGCCAGGGGCTTCTGCTTGGCGTGGACCTTCAAAATGGCTTCCCGCCCCTTGATATCAGGCAGACCTACATAGATCTGCCGGTCGAAACGGCCGGGACGCAGGAGGGCGGGGTCCAGGATATCCTGGCGGTTGGTAGCGGCCAGAACGATGACCCCCTCGTTGGAGCCAAAGCCGTCCATCTCCACCAACAGCTGGTTCAGGGTCTGCTCACGCTCATCGTGGCCGCCGCCCAGGCCGGCGCCGCGCTGGCGGCCTACCGCGTCGATCTCATCAATGAAGACAATGGCAGGGGCCTCTTTTTTTGCCTGGTCGAAGAGGTCGCGGACCCGGCTGGCGCCCACGCCTACATAGAGCTCCACAAAGTCAGAGCCGGAGATGGACAGGAAGTGTACTCCGGCCTCTCCAGCCACAGCTTTGGCAATCAGGGTCTTGCCGGTGCCCGGAGGGCCTACCAGCAGCACCCCCTTGGGGATTCTGGCCCCCAGGCTGGAAAACTTTTGGGGGTCACGGAGGAACTCAACGATCTCCTGCAGCTCTTCCTTTTCCTCGTCGGCCCCAGCCACATCATCGAAGGTGACTTTCTTTGCCTGGTCGGACAGAGTACGGGTGCGGGCGTGGCCAAAACGGGAAGCGCCGGGGGCGCCGCCCCCTCCGCCGGCTCCGGCGCGCTGGCGCATCATCAGATACCAGAACAATCCCAGCACCGCCGCCGCCACCAGATAGGGAAGAAGATTATACCACCAGGAGCCCTCCATTCCCTGGGGCAGGTCATAGCGAAGAAGCCCGGCGTTCTGCTGGGTTTCCCACAGCTCATGGAGATCCTGATAGAGCCAATCCGGGTTGGCAATGTGGTAGGCCAGGGTAGAGGAGCTGCCGTCCTCTCCGCGAAGGACCAGGGTAAGGGTATTGTCCTTCAGCTCAAAGTAGGACACTTTCTCCTGGACAAAAAGGGTGCGGATGTCGCTGTAAATGGGAGCGTCACTCTGATCCATCTGCTGCAGGGCGGAAAAGGTAAAAAACAGAAGGAGAGCCAGCATCAGATACATGGTGATGTCCCGAGGGGAAAAGCGTCTCATAGGCTAAAATCCTTTCTTACCCGCCGTAGACCTCGGGCTTTACAATGCCGATGTAAGGCAGGTTGCGGTACTTTTCCGCGTAATCCAGCCCGTATCCCACCACAAAGGCATCGGGGATGGTAAAGCCGGAATAGTGGACCTTCACCGGCTTCACGCGGCGGTCGGGCTTATCCAGAAGGGTACACAGACGGATGGAGGCGGGGTGGCGATGCTCCAGAATCTTCAGCAGATAGCTCAGGGTATTGCCGCTGTCCAAAATGTCCTCCACCACAATAATGTGGCGGCCGGTAATGTCCTCAGACAGATCCTTGGTGATCTGGACCTGACCGCTGGACGTGGTGCCGCTGCCGTAGGAGGAGACAGACATAAAGTCCAGCGTACAGGGCAGGTCAATGGCCCGGCACAGGTCAGCCATAAAAATGAAAGAGCCCCGAAGCACGCTGATGAGCATGATCTCCTTGCCCTCATAATCCCGCTGAATCTCTTGGGCGATCTCCTGCACGCGAGTCTTCAACTGTTCCTCTGTAAAAAGAATCTCCTGAATATCCTGTTCCAACATATGCGCCTTCATTCCTTTCCATTATAACACGTTTCTTAAAAGAAAAAGCCTGATCGTCATTTTTATTTGATGGGAGTGACGGAAATGTGCCAGGCGCCGCATCCGGGCCGTGGGGTAAAGGCACGGTCTGGCCCAAGGCCAGCCACGGCGGCAACCGCCCCTCCGCACTCAAAAACAGGAAGAGCGTCCCGCTGAAAGCGAGGCAATTTTTCCTGAATCATCCATTTTTTTACGCTTTTACCAAGCCGCCCGGGAAGCGTCAGCCGGTCTCCCGTGCGCCGAGGCCGGACAGACAACAAAGACACATCCAAGCTGAGCCAGAACTCCCAGGGGCCCTGAGGCTGCCCCTCATAGGGCTCGCTCTGACAGGTGATGAGCCAGGCTCCCGTCTCCAACTGGCCGGGGAGATGGAGCAGCCCGGGTTCCAGCGGGATGGGGCCAAGCCTGGAGACAAGCAGCAGACGTCCGTAGCAGCGGCGGGCGGTACAGTTATGGGGGAGATAGACTTGGGCGGAAGGATCATCCTCCCGGCACAAATTCCAGATCGCTGTGAGGTGGACGCTCCCGCAGTTCTGATCTCCGTCCCACAGCCGGCCCAGCAACAGACGAATGGCACGAAAGGCAATGGGGGCGGGGGCTTGAGCCAGCAAGGCGGCCTGGATGGACAGGCCGTCTTCCTCCTCACGGGCCTGGTCGGCCAATTCTTGGGCTGAGTCGGTCAGACAGGCCTCGTCCTCCCGAAGAAGGGCGGCGGCTTGTGTCATGCGGGACAAAAAGCCGGGCGAAATATCCTCCAGGACCGGGATGATTTGATGGCGGATGCGGTTGCGGGTGTAGCTGTCATCCTCATTGGTGCTGTCTTCCATATGGGGAAGGGCATAGTGAAACAGATAGTCCTCTACCTCCCGACGGGTCGTGGTGAGCAGAGGACGGATGATCCCATCCCGCTGGGGGGCGATCCCACCCAGCCCCCGCAGGCCGCTGCCCCGGGCCAGATGAAAGAGAATGGTCTCCGCATTGTCGTTGGCGGTATGGGCGGTGGCGATGAGGTCAGCCCCCGCTTCCTCAGCGGCCTGGCGCAGGAATGCATAGCGCATCTCCCGGGCAGTCTCCTCCAGTCCCATTCCCCGCAGCTTGGCCTGGGCCGCTACGTCCCCCTCGCCGGTGTAAAGGCGTACCGGGGGAAGAAGAGAGCCGTCTTTCAGACGCTGAGGTCCGCAGCACAACGCCACAAATTGCGCCACAAACTGCTTGTCACGCTGGGATTCCTCCCCTCTGAGCCGGTGGTCATAGTGGGCGGCAGAAAGGGTGAAAGGAAGCTGTTCCCGCAGATGGTACAGGGCATGGAGCAGACAGATGGAGTCCGCGCCGCCGGACACCGCGCACAGCACATGGCTGCCCGGTGGGATCAGGGAAAGCTCCCGAAGATACGTTTCCATGGATTTCAGCATACGGGCCTCCTCAGCACACGCAGAATGAACAGGAAGAACACCGGGACATCTGCGTTGGGATGGTCCGCTGCCGCCTGAAAGGGGAGAGGTCAGAACTCAGTGTGCTGCCACTCCATGTCGTTAAAGGTGGTAAATTCCGGCTGCCATTGGAGCTCGACGGTTCCCGTCTCTCCGTGGCGGTTTTTTGCGATGATACATTCGGCCAGGTTGGGATTTTCCGTGTCCCGATTGTAATAGCCCTCTCGATACAGGAACAATACAATATCCGCATCCTGCTCGATGGCGCCCGATTCACGAAGGTCGGAGAGCATGGGGCGCTTGTCGGTACGGCTTTCGTTGGCACGGGAGAGCTGACTGAGACACAGCACCGGGACATTCAGTTCCTTGGCCATGATCTTTAAAGAACGGGAAATGTCTGAGACGATTTGCTGGCGGTTTTCTCCGCTGCGGCTTTTTCCGCCTGCTGACTGCATCAGCTGCAAGTAGTCGATGACCACCAGACCCAGGTTTTCCACCCGGCGGCACTTGGCGTTGATATCGGCCACCGTGACGGAGGAGTCATCGTCAATGAGGATCATGGAGCGGTTCAGAGAGTCAGCGGCAGCCGCCACGCTCTCCCAGTCCTGCTCGGTGAGCTTGCCTGTGACCAACTTTTTGTTGTCCACGAAGCATTCGCTGGAGATCAGGCGCAGGGCCAGCTGCTCCCGGCTCATTTCCAAGGAGAAGAACGCCACGTTCTTTCCCGACTTCTTTCCTGCGTCCAGCAGAATGTTCAAGGCCATGGAGGTCTTGCCCATACCGGGACGGGCGGCCAGAAGAATAAGGTCGGACTTATTCAAACCTGAGATAGCACGGTCCAGATCCCGCAGACCAGTGGATAACCCTGGAATCACTGAGTCGCTGGCGGCCAGTTCGCTCAGGCGGTCATATACATCAATGAGCACATTGGAAATGGGGGTCAGCCCTCGGGCAGCCCGGCCCTGGCGGATGGCGTAGATCCGCTGCTCCGCCGCCTCCAGAATGTCCTGACCGGTATCGGTGCCCTGTTGGATCATAGCAGTGAGATCCCCCGCAGCCTCCGCGACCCGACGCAGGAGGCTTTTATCTTTAAGAATCTCGATGTACTCTCTCACATTGGCCGCTGTGGGAGTGGTATCCATGAGCTGGAGCAGATAGCTTCGTGAGGTGTTCTCATCATAATATCCGCTTTGCTTCATGTGCTCCAGCACAGTGACCGGATCAATGGTAAGGGAGTAGTTGAACATGGAGTAGATCGTCTCGTAGATCTCCATGTTCTGCTGCAGATAGAAGTCCTCCGGGCGCAGCTTGTCGATGACCTCCGGCACACACCGGGGGTCGATGAGCATGGAGCCCAACACCGCCTGCTCCGCTTCCACGGAATGGGGCAGCTGCCGGAGCATCAGTTCTTCCTCACCCAGAGCCATAATGTCACCTGCTTTTCAATGGAAAATTCAAACGCGGAACTTAAGCCTCGGTCACCATCACATTGACGGTGCCCACGATCTCATAACCCAGCTTTGCCTTGATCTGGTAGCCGCCGCAGGCCTTGATGGGCTCGTCCAGTACCAGCTTGGCCTTGGCGATGTTCACGCCGTGCTGGGCCGCAAGGGCCTCGGACACTTCCTTGGCAGTGACGGCGCCGAACAGGCGGCCGCCCTCTCCGGCCTTGGCGGGGATCTTCACCATCAGACCCTCCAGCTTCTTGGCAGTGGCCTCGGCCTCAGCCTTCTCGGCGGCCTCCTGGGCCTTGCGGGCCTTCTCCTGCTGCTTCATGGTGTTCAGGTTCTCGGCCGTGGCAATGACCGCCAGCTTCTTGGGGAGGAGGAAGTTGCGGGCGTAGCCGTCAGAAACATCCACCAGCTGACCCTTCTTACCCTGGCCGCGTACATCCTGCTGCAAAATGACTTTCATAATCAAAACCTCCAAATTGAATATCGTTTCTAAAAAAGTGTGAGTAATTTAAGACTCTAAATATCGGTCGATGGCCCGGCACAGCTCAGCGGCCACCTGGTCAATGGGTTTCCCAGTTACCTGACCGCCTGCCGCCGCAGCGTTTCCGCCGCCGCCCAGCTGCTCCAGAATGACCTGGACGTTGGTGTCACCCATAGAGCGGGCTGAGATATTGACTCGCTCTCCATCCTGGGACAGGACAAAAGAGGTGTCGATGCCGATGATATTGAGCAGCTCGTCGGCGGCCTGGGCGGCGGTCACCCGTCCCACAGGCTTGTCCGCCACGGCAATGGCTATGTGCTCCCGGTAAAGCTTGGCGTTCTGGATGATGGAATACTTGGCGATGGTTCCTGCCAGATCGTTCTGGAAGAGCTTTTTGACCTCGGCTGTGTCCGCGCCGGAGCGGCGCAGGAAAGCGGCGGCCTCAAAGGTACGCCCGCCGGTGCGCATGGTGAAGTTTTTGGTGTCCAGCACAATACCTGCCAGCAGGGCCTCCGCCTCCGCACGCAGAAGGTGGTTGGGCTCAATGATATATTGGAGCAGTTCGGTCACCAGTTCTGAGGCGGAGGAGGCATAAGGCTCATGGTAGTTGAGCGCCGCACCCTCAATATAGGTGGCGGCCCGGCGGTGGTGGTCAATGACTGCCACCCGATTGCAGGACTGAAGCAGTTCCGGCGCCTGGACCTGTTCAGGGCGGTTGGTGTCAACGACCACCGCAAGGGAACGGGTGTCCGCGATCAGCAGGGCGTCCTGGGGAGAGAGAAAGCAGTCGTGATACTCCGGCAGCTGGGAGAGCTTGTCGATGAGCTCCTGGGCGGGGGTGGTTCCCGGGTCCCGAATGATATGGACAGGGACCCCGTTTTTCCGGCACAGGGCGCATACGCCGGCGGCAGCGCCCAAGGAGTCGTTGTCCGGGGATTTATGTCCCATGATGAAGATCTGGGAGGAGTCGGAAATCAGGGAGGACAGGGCGTTGGCCATGACCCGGCTTTTGACCTTGGTGCGCTTTTCCGTCTCTTTAGAGCGGCCGCCGTAAAATTCAAAGGTGAACTTGTTGCGGATGACCGCCTGATCGCCGCCCCGGGACAGCGCCATGTCGATAGACAGATTGGCGAAGTTGATCAGTTCCTGATAGCTGTCCCCGTCCTTGCCGATGCCGATGGACAGGGAGGCGTTGATGCCGCTGGGATTGACCACCTGATGGATTGCATCCAAAATATCAAATTTGGATTCCACAAACCTGGTCAGATACTGTTCTTCAAAAATAAAGAGATAGCGTTCCCGCTGATACCGGCGGAGCAATCCGCCCGTCTGGGCCACCCAGGCGTCCAAACGGTTGTCGATCTCCAGCATGATGTTGGAGCGCTCGTTGTCGGTGAGATTTTTGGTCAGATCCTCGTAGTTGTCAATGAGCAGCACCGCGGCCACCGGACGGGTGGCGGCGTAGGAATCCCGGATCTGGCAGAACTCTGTGACATCCACCCAGTAGGTGGTGGCGAGGAAGCCTCCGGTGCGGCCCCCGGTGCGGACCAGATGGCCAAAGACCAGAAAACGGCGGTTGCCGTAGGCCACCTCGGTGGGGCATTCACTCTTACCCTCCATGAGCCAGCGGGTGTCAAAATCCGGGATCAGAGTGGACAGCTTGGCATCAAAGAGATGCTCCCTCTGGCCGGTGAGCTCCAAAAAGCGGTTGTTGGTCCAGATGATATCATCGCTTTCCGGGCGGAACAATACCATGGGCAGGGGGGAGTTTACCATGGTGTCCTTGGTGGCGGTGTCCACAGTTCCGGTGAAGCTGTCCAGGTATTTGTTCAGCTCCTTGCGCCGGCGGTGGGCGCTCTCCCGGCTGTACAGTCCCAGACAGGCCACGATCACCAGCTCCGAGACCGCCAATACCCAAGAGTAGAAGGCGGAGAGCAGGGCAAAGAGGATCAGACAGATAAAATACAGCCGGAAACTGGGCTGAAGCAGCTGGTTAAGCTTTCGATTCAAAAAAATAACCCCCTTATTTCTTTCCGAGGGAATGGGACTACACAATAAAGGTATTTTATTATAGCAGATCATCCGTCAGAAAACAAGGGGCGGCAGAACGGGATTGAGAAAAGAAACAGATAAAAAATCTTTCCAGGCGCTGTGGTAAACCGTTGCACCTGGTGGGGAATACTGCTATAATAAGGGAAAACCGCCCCCTGTGTTGGGAGGAGAGACGGCTTTTGACACAACGAAACGAGATTTAGGAGGAATTCCCATGGAAAACATCAAAATCACCCGAGCGGCTACATTAAAGGAGAAGCCTGACTCCTCCAAGTTGGTGTTCGGAAAAAATATGACCGACCATATGTTCCTGGTGGACTATGATGAGGGACAGGGCTGGCATGACCCCCGCATCGTCCCCTATGGCCCCCTGCAGATCGACCCCGCCGCCAAGGTGCTCCACTACGCCGAGGAAATTTTTGAGGGCCTGAAGGCCTATCGTACCGCCGACGGCTCCATCCAGCTGTTCCGCATCAAGGACAACATCGACCGGATGAACAAGTCCGCTGAGCGTCTGTGCCTGCCTCAGATCCCTGAAGAGCTGGCCATGGCCGGTATCGTGGAGCTGGTGAAGGTAGAGCAGGACTGGGTGCCCTCTGAGAAAGACACCTCCCTGTACATCCGTCCCTTTATGATCGGTCTGGATGCCGCTCTGGGCGTTCACTCCTCCAAGCACGTGCAGTACATCGTGGTGGTGTGCCCCGTGGGCGCCTACTATCCCGAGGGTCTGAACCCTGTGAAGATCTATGTGGAGGATCAGGACGTCCGCGCTGTCAAGGGCGGCACCGGCATGGCTAAGACCGGCGGCAACTACGCCGCTTCCCTCCGGGCTGGCGACCGGGCGGAGAAGGCCGGATACAGCCAGGTGCTGTGGCTGGACGGCGTGCACCGTAAGTACATTGAAGAGGTCGGTTCCATGAACGTGATGTTCAAGGTGGCCGGCAAGATTCTCACCCCCGACCTGAACGG
>CALWOP010000002.1 GCA_944383195.1 uncultured Oscillospiraceae bacterium | reverse complement strand
TGGAGCAGATATGGCCATAAAGCGCAAAAAATAGTTAGAAAAAATTCAAAAAGTCGCTTGGTAAGGATGAGGTCGGCAGTTCGAATCTGCCTAGCAGCTCCATGAAAGCCACTTAAATCTTCGGGTTTAAGTGGCTTTTCTTATGTTTTTCTGACTTTTTCATGATGTTTGAGTTTTTGCTTTTTTATTTGACCACACAACCAGCCACAGACAGAGAAACATGGGCCTCCGAAGGTACTTTGCCTCCGGAGGCTCGCTGTTTTTTCAGCCTGTCGTTTCAGCCTGCCGCAGCCGTGCTTTTTCTGCGGTAATCTCCGACCTCATTTGTTCAATGAGCTTGCCTAACAGGTGAGCACATTCTTCTCGAGTATTTGCGTAGCATTGCGGGCGTGTTTTTTGCCGTCCGTCCGGATGGGGAAATATTGGCCTCCCAAATAGGTCGTCCTACGTTTAAGGGGAGAATAAAAAAGCAGTGCTTTATATAATCCTTACTACTTTTGTTTGCTTTGTCAATGCAACGTTTGAATTTTGATTAAAAAATCCTGGTTTTGTAATTTTCGATAAATTCAATACGAGAAAAATAGGCAGGCTAACGAAATTCAACAGACTGCCTTGACAGTGAAAAATAAAGTGCTATACTCCGAGATGTAGGATGTTTGATGTTTTGGAGGGAGCAGATTGAGTTCAACAGTAGCCACGGTGCAGCGGATGCAGCCGGCCAACAACGGCACGGTAGTAGAAAATGTACTTCATCAGATTCGCAACGCGATTTCCTCCGGGCGCTTTCGCAGCGGCGACCGCCTGCCCAGCGAATTTGAGCTTATGGAGGAGCTGAATGTCAGCCGCAATTCCCTGCGCGAGGCCATGAAGATCCTCTCTGCCATTGGCATTGTGGAAATTCGCCGGGGCGACGGCACCTATATCTGCAGCGAGGTAAAGCCCAGCTTTATTGACAGCGTGGCGTACAGCGTACTACTGGAGAGCAGCAGTGCGGAGGAACTCATTGAGTTTCGCCAGACGCTGGACGAAGATGTGCTGCACATGGCAGTAAGAAAGGCGAGCCAGGAAGATATTCATCGGCTTCAGGAGTATATCAACCAAATGCGGGCGAAGTTTACCAACGGTGAAATTGGGGCGGCGGCCAGGCTGGACTATGAGTTCCACCAATATTTGGCCAAATGTACCCGAAACCGCTTTTTAGAGCGGATGGTCCTAGGGGTATATGATCTGTTTGAGCGATCCATCGAGAAAAACATCCGGACGGAAGAGCTGTTTGCCCTGGCTGATCTGCACCATCAGGAGATGGTGGACTGCATTGTGCAGAGAGATGAGAGTAAGGTAGAGGAAGTCATTGCCCGAAGCTTATCCTCTTGGAGAAAGGACATTAAGTCCAAAATCAGTGATTGAACGAATAAGCTCCTTAACCGCATAGAAACGATAAGGAGCTTATTTAAAACAATTTAAAGGTAGGATGTCCTATATATTTGACGTTTCAGTGCTGGATGCATTGAGATATAAATTGAACTGTTTAGGAGGAAAAAAGATGAAAATGAAGAAGCTGTTATCTCTGGCGCTGGCTGCAGCTATGGCACTGTCTCTGGTCGCCTGTGGCGGCGGTGGCGGAACTTCCGCCGGTTCTTCCGGTGCTGCCTCTTCCGGTGCGGTGTCCGGCGGCGAAAGCGAGCTGGAGTATCCGGTGCGCTCCATCAACAACATCATTCCCTTCGGCGCCGGCGGCGGCACGGACGTGTGGAACCGTGCCCTGATGGACTCCATGGGCTCCATTATGGGCCAGACCGTGGTCTCTTCCAACATGACCGGCGGCTCTGCCGGCTCCATCGGCGTGCAGTATGTGTGGGATGCCGCCCATGACGGCTACACCCTGTGCGGCACCTCTGAGACCCCCCTCACCATTCCCGTTATGACCAACTCCGAGCTGACCAGCAAGGACTGGAAGTTCTTCATTGCTGCCGGCTCTCCCGGTGTGCTGTGCATCAACAAGAATGCCGGCATGACCACCCTGGAAGAAGTCGTGGCCGCCGCCCAGGGCGACGAGGGAGTCTCCATTGCCGGTACCACCGGCGGATTGTGGTTTGCTCTGGCCAAGCTGTTTGACTCCTACGGCAACGTCCCCTTCAAGTGGGTGGCCTATGACGGCTCCAGCACCGCTATCAAGGGCTGTGTGTCCAGCGAGGCCGACCTGGTGGTTGCCTCTGCCGGCGAGGTGGTGGAGTATGTCCGCTCCGGCGATCTGATCCCCCTGTGCGTCATGGATAAGGCCGACTGGGAGTTCCCCGACTATGGCAGCATTCCCGCTGTGACCTCCGTGGTGCCTGAGCTGGAGGCCTACCTGCCCCTGAGCCAGTTCCTGGGCTTCATGGTGCCCGCCGATACCGATGCCGCCGTTGTGGAGTATCTGGAAGAGGTGTTCCACGAGGCTATGAAGAGCGACAAGATCCAGCAGTTCGCTGAGGATCAGGTCTGCCAGATCTATGACCTGACAGGCGACGAGGCCTCCGCCTTTGCCGCTGAGCTGGAGAGCAAGCTGTGCTGGGTTTTGTACGACATGGGCCAGACCACTTACAGCCCCGAGGACTTCGGCATTCCCCAGCCCGGTGTGTAACGATTGATCAGCCGACGGGAAGCGCTCCGGCTGGGGCGCTTCCCACCAGTAAAGGAGATTTGACATGAAAAAATCAACCTTACGGCGGGCAGATTTGGTATTCAGCGTCTCTCTGATGGTCGTCTCCATTGCAGCCATGATCGAAAGTGTGAAGCTGCTGTTTAACCCCTTCGGACGTGACTTCGAGGACGTCAGAGGCGATGACATCAAACAGAGCCTGGAAACATGGTATCAGTCTGTTGGCTTGGTGCCCTTTATCATTGCTGCATTTGTCTTTGTTTGTGCCCTGTGCCTGTTCCACTTCGCCCGCAGAGAGGGCGCCCGGTTTGATTTTATCAAGCTGGGTAATGTCCGCGCGCTTTTGAAAAACGAAGAATTTCGGGTTGCCGTGATTGTAACGGTCATCCTGTCTGCATATATCTTCGCCTTTATGCCCCTGTGCCGGGAGTACCTGGACTTCTTCCCCCGCTTCCAGGCCTTCCCCTTCATGATCGCCACGTTCCTTATGCTGTTTTGCATGATGGTGGTGTTTGGAGAGAAAAAGCTGGTTCCCATCCTCAAGTATTTTGTGGCATCCGCTCTGGCTGCCGGCGCCATCGCATATGGCTTCGGTATGCTGGCCCTGATTCCCCTGCCCTGAGAAAGGAGGAGACAGATGAACGGTTTAGTTATGCTGGCACAACAGTTTGTGGAGCTGATGGACCCCATGGTGCTCCTCATCCTGCTGATGTCCACACTTCTGGGCGTCATTATCGGCGCTCTGCCCGGCCTGTCTGCCACCATGGGCATTGCCCTGCTCACGGGCCTGACCTATAAGTTCCCCCTGGATTACACCTTTGCCATCCTGCTGGGCGTGTATGTGGGCGCCATCTACGGCGGCTCCATGTCGGCCATTCTGCTGAACATCCCCGGCACTGCTTCTGCCGCGGCCACCGCCCTGGAGGGACATCCTCTGGCCCTGCAGGGCAAGGCGGAGACCGCCATCAAGGTGACCCGCCTGGCTTCCATTATCGGTACCTTCATCGGCATTCTGGCCCTGGCCCTCATCGCGCCGCCCCTGACCAGCATTGCCCTGAAGTTCACCAGCCCCGAGTACTTCATGCTCGCCCTGTTCGGGGTGCTGATCTGCGGCTCCATCGTCACCAGCGACATCCCACTGAAGGGTTGGATTGGCGGCCTGATCGGCCTGCTCATTGCCCAGATCGGTATGGATACCCTCCAGGGCGCCTCCCGCTTTGACTTTGGCAACAACGCCCTCATGGGCGGCATCGAGATGGTGCCTGCCATGATCGGCTTCTACGCCATCCCCGAGGTCATCAAGGCCTTTGCCAAGCATGACGACGAGGATATGACGGTCAACGAGCTCAAGGACGAAAAGAAAGAAAAGATCTCCGTTATACGCCTGGTCTACGGCAAGCTGCGCCTGGTGGTCCAGTCCGCCCTCATCGGCCTTGGCATCGGCGCTCTGCCCGGCGTGGGCGAGGACGTGGCCGCCTGGGTGGCCTACGGTGCCGCCAAAAAGACCAGCAAGGAGCCTGAGAAGTTCGGCACCGGCTCCTACGAGGGCGCCATCGCCCCCGAAGTGGGCAACAACGCAGCCATCGGCGGCGCTATGATCCCCATGCTGACCCTGGCCGTCCCCGGATCTCCTCCGGCCGCCGTGCTGCTGGGCGCCCTTATGATCCACAACATTCGTCCCGGCCCCATGATCATGCGGGACAATCCAACCTTCATCTACTACGTGGCAGCTCTGCTGTTCCTGGGCGTGGTGGCTCTTTGGATTGCCGGTATGATCCTGGCCAAGCCCATGACCAAGATCCTGAAGGTCCCCAAGATCTACCTCATGCCCATCGTGGCCGCCCTGTCCATTGTGGGTGCCTACGCCATCAATAACCGGGCCTTTGATATTGTGGTCTGCCTGGTGTTTGGTGTTCTGGGTTACATCCTGGACAAGATGCAGTACTCTCCCGCCCCCATCGTGCTGGGCATCATCCTGGGCAACATGATCGACGAGAACTTCCGCCGCTCTCTCATCGTCAGCGACGGCAGCCTGTCTATCTTCGTCACCCGGCCCATCTCCCTGCTGTTCCTGGTCATTATCGTATTCGTGATCGTTCGCATGATTATTAAGAAAAAGCCCGCCGCCCAGGCTGCTGCCGAGCCTGTGGCCGCCGCTTCCAATGAGGAGGAATAACCTATGGGCAAGCTTCTTTATACCATCAATACTGTCAACAACTTCATGGACATTATCTTCAATCCTTTCGGCAAGCCCTTTGCCGAGGCCAACCCGGACATGGAAGTGTACAACATCATGGACGACAGCCTGCTGGTGGACACCCGGAAGTACAGCGGCATGACCCCCACCATTGCCTCACGGATGCTCAACTACGCCAAGGCCGCCGAGGCCTCCGGCGCGGACGGCGTGATCTGCACCTGCACCTCCGTCAACCACGCCACCAAGATGATTCGCCCCCTGCTGAACATCCCCATGATCAACATTGAGGAGCCTGTGGCCGAGATGGCCGCCAAGAGCGGCAGGCGCATCGGCGTACTGGGCACCATCCCCACCAGCCCCGGCGCCATTTCCTGGGAAATCGAGGAAAAGGCCGCCGAGATGGGCAAGGAGATCGAAATCGTCCCCGCGGTAGTGGACGGCGCTTTCGATGTGCTGTGTGCCGGTGACCGGGATAAGCACGACGAGATGGTGTGCGAGGCTCTGTATAAACTGTCCAAGGAAGTGGACTGCATCGCCTTTGCCCAGATTTCCATGAGCCTGCTCAAGCATGAGCCTGTGGATGTGCCCCTGTTCAAGATCGGTGCATCCGGCTTTGAAAAGATCAAAGAACTGATGAACTGCAAGTGAGGAGGAATCACAGATGGCAGATCAGGAGAAGGTCCTGCGCCTGGAGGCACAGGCCAAGGAAGTACGCAAAGAAATTTTGACCATGATCCACACCGCCCAGTCCGGCCATCCCGGTGGATCTCTGTCCGCCGCCGACATGATGACCGCCCTGTACTTTGATGAGCTGAATATCGACCCCCAGAACCCCAAGTGGGAGGATCGTGACCGCTTTGTCCTGTCCAAGGGCCACGTGTGCCCGGTGCTGTACACCTGCCTGGCCCTAAAGGGCTACTTCCCCAAGGAGGTATTGGGCACCCTGCGCAAGGAGAGTTCCATTCTCCAGGGCCATCCCGACATGAAGCGCTGCCCCGGTGTGGACATTTCCACCGGCTCCCTGGGCCAGGGACTGAGCGTGGCGGTGGGCATGGCACTGTGTGCCAAGCGGGACGGTAAGAGCTACCGTGTGTTTAGTATGGTAGGCGACGGCGAGAGCGACGAGGGCCAGATTTGGGAGGCCGTGGAAACTGCCGCCAAGTACCATCTGGACAACCTGGTCGTCCTCCTGGACCGCAACCGCCTGCAAAACGACGGTACCTGCGACGAGGTCATGCCCAACGGCGACCTGGTGGCCAAGTTTACCGCCTTTGGCTGCCAGACCTGGGAGATCGACGGCCACAACATGAACGAGATCCTGGACGCCTTGGAGGCCGTTCGGGCCGACCAGTCCGGCAAGCCCAAGTGCATTGTGGCCCACACCGTAAAGGGCAAGGGCGTCTCCTTTATGGAGAATGTGGTCCAGTGGCACGGCATGGCCCCCAACGACGAGCAGTATGCCCAGGCAATGAAGGATATTGAGGAGGGATTTTAAATGGTACAGGTGAAGAATACCAGCCATCCCACCCGGGACGCCTACGGCGAGGAGATCCTGGCTCTGGGCAAGGAGAACAAGGACATCTACGTGGTGGACTGTGACATCGGCAAGTCCTGCAAGACCATCCCCTTTGCCAAGGAGCTGCCCGAGCAGCAGGTGAATGTGGGCATTGCGGAGCAGAACGCCTGCGGTGTGGCCGCTGGCCTTGCCACCTGCGGCAAGATTCCGTTCGTGACCACTTACGCGGTGTTTGGCAGTATGCGCATGGTGGAGCAGATTCGCCAAGAGGTGTGCTACCCCAAGCTGAACGTGAAGATTGCCTGTTCTCACGGCGGCTTTACTCCCGCCAATGACGGCGCCAGCCACCAGGGGATTGAGGATATGGGCATTTTGCGCACCATCCCCAATATGACTGTCATTATGGGCTGTGACTATGTCTCCACCAAGAAGCTGGTGCGGGCCGCCTCCCAGCACTACGGCCCTGTGTATCTGCGTTTTACCCGTGACGCGGTGCCCGACATCTATGACGAGGACGAAGAATTCGTCATCGGAAAAGCCAAGGAGATCCGCAGCGGCAAGGATGTGGCCATCATTGCCACCGGCGAGATCATGTCCCTGGCTCTGGTCGCCTGCGACAAGCTGGCTGAGGAAGGCATCCAGGCCACTTTGATGGATATGCACACCATCAAGCCCCTGGACACCCAGGCGGTGACCAAGGCGCTCAAGGAGTGCAAGGGCGTGGTCACCGTGGAGGACCACAACGTGATCAACGGCCTGGGCAGCGCCGTGTGTGAGGTGGCCGCCGAGCTGGGCTGCGGCAAGGTCAAGCGCATCGGTATCCCCGACTGTTTCGGCGAGTCCGCGCCTTATGAACGTCTGCTGGCTAAAAACGGCATTACCGTAGAGGCCATTGTTGACGCCTGCAAGGCAATGCTGTAAAGTTTGATACAGAGCTGCAAAACGGCAAATAGGCCCCAGCTTATTTGCCGTTTTTCATTGACAAGATAGGAGGGAAACCATGAAAATTGTTGTTCTGGATGGATATACCGAAAATCCCGGCGATCTGAGCTGGGAGGAACTGGGTAAGCTGGGCGAGCTGAAGGTATACGACCGCACCAGCTATGTGGAGGACCCGGGCATTGCCCAGCGCATTGGCGATGCCGAGGTGGTCATCACAAACAAGACCCCCATTTCCAAAGAGACTATGGACAAGTGCCCCAACCTGAAGCTTATCGCCTTCCTGGCCACGGGCTACAATGTGGCCGACTACAACTACGCCAAGGAGAAGGGCATTTTGGTGTGCAATGTCCCCACCTACGGCACCGCCTGTGTGGGACAATACGCCATCGCTCTGCTGCTGGAGATCTGCCACCACATTGGCCATCACGCACAGACGGTCCAGCAGGGCAAATGGCAGAACCACATCGACTGGTGCTACTGGGACTATCCCCTCATCGAGCTGGACGGCAAGACCGCCGGCATCATCGGCTTTGGCCGCATCGGCCAGACCACCGGCCGTATCGCCAAGGCCCTGGGCATGAAGGTGCTGGCCTATGACCTCTACCCCAACGACTCGGGAAAGGCCATTGCCGAGTATGTGGAGCTGGATGCCCTGCTGGCCCGGTCGGATGTCATCTTCCTGCACTGCAACCTGACCCCAGAGAATGAAAAGATCATCAACAGGGCCAATATCGCCAAGATGAAGGACGGGGCCATTCTTATCAACAACTCCCGGGGCCAGCTCATTGACGAGCAGGATGTGGCCCAGGCCCTGAAGTCCGGCAAGCTGGCCGCCGCCGGTCTGGACGTGGTGTACACCGAGCCCATTCGGGAGGACAACCCCCTGCTCTCCGCCCCCCACTGCATCATCACCCCCCATATGTCCTGGGGGGCCAAGGAGGCCCGCCAGCGCATCATGGACATCACCGTGGACAATGTAAAGGCCTACCTGGACGGGGCCCCCATCAACGTGGTCAACAAGTAAGCGCATGAAAAAGTGTATTGTCATTTCCGACTCCTTCAAGGGTACCATCTCCAGCCTGGAGATCTGCCGGATTGCCAAAGCGTCCATCCCCAAGTTCTTTCCCCAGTGCCAGGTGCTGACGGTCCCGGTGGCAGACGGGGGAGAGGGGACGGTAGACTGCTTTGTGGAGGCCATGGGAGCCCAGAGGGTCAAAGCTGCGGCGACGGGGCCTTATGGAGAAACCATCCAGGCAGTCTATGGCCGTAAGGGCGCGTGCGCCATCATCGAGATGGCCGCCGCCGCGGGGCTTCCCATGGTGGGGCAGCGGAGAGACCCCAGTCGGACCACCACATACGGAGTAGGGCAGCTCATTGCCCACGCGGTGGAGCATGGCTGCCGGGAAATTCTCCTGGGCCTGGGGGGGAGCGCCACCAACGACGGCGGCTGCGGCTGTTCCGCCGCCCTGGGGGTCAAGTTTTATGACCGCCGGGGGGAGGAGTTTGTCCCTACGGGGCTGACCCTGGAGCAGATCCACAAGATCGACGTGTCCCAGGCTCGGGAGCGTTTGGAGGGGGTCACCATTACCGTCATGTGCGACGTGGATAATCCCCTTTACGGCCCAAGAGGGGCGGCCTATATTTTCGCCCCCCAGAAGGGGGCAAATCAGGACATGGTGGTGCAGCTGGATGAGGGCCTGCGCAAGCTGGACAAGGCCATTCAGATGAGCTTGAACTGCTCGGTGGCCGCCCTGCCCGGCGCCGGCGCCGCCGGGGGCATGGGAGGAGGCTGTGTGGCCTTTCTTGGCGCTCAGCTGAAGTCCGGCATTGAAAGCGTGCTGGGTACCGTTGGGTTTGACGCCATGCTGGAGGGGGCAGATCTAGTCATCACCGGCGAGGGCCGGATTGACGGCCAGAGCGTCCACGGCAAGGTCATCTCGGGCATTGCCGGGCGGACCAAGCCCCGGAACATCCCCCTGGTGGCCCTGGTGGGAGGGATTGCAGAAGATGCGGCCGCTGGATATGATCTGGGCGTCACCGCTATGTTCAGCATTGATCGCTCGGCCCAGGATTTTTGGGAGTACGCGCCGAAAAGCGATGTATACTACCAGAGAACGCTGGAAGATATTTTACGGTTGATCAGGGCAGTTACATAGCTTCGGAACGGATGCTTTGCTGATTCTCTTTATTCCTTCTTCATATGGTGAGAAACCAAATTTGGTAATCACCGGAAACACCCTCTGCGGGATTCCCGCAGAGGGTGTTTCTTTGTTATGTTTCTTATGTTAAGAAATATACTGTCTTCTTTGTTTTATAACTTTTTGTCTGCTTTATTTCAGCTATCCGTGGAGACCGATCTAATGCAAGGAGAGAAGCGGCTTTCGTTGTTCCTCTCCTAGGTTAGCCCTGTAGATGTATCGGGTTTTGTGGTGCTCAGGTAATGGCCCGACACATAAGCTTCATTCCCATTGTAAATGATTCGAGACCAGCCGTTGTCCCCGATTCCGGTACGGGTCACCGAAGAGCCAGCGGAAAAGCTGCCCGCCTTGTTACTGTCAGCGGAGCAGATGGAGCGTATCATGACAGATGTGGCGGCATCTTAATACCGCCTTAATATGTGTCTTAATACGTTAACACCCTCTTTAGACGATATGTAGATAATGAGAGTATAAAGAAGAGATAAAGACGTATTAAGAGGTGGAGACTTATGTGGCGGCTTTTACATAAAAATAATAAGTCCCCGTTCCGGATTATCATAGTGGGCTTTCTGCTGGTCATTTTGATGGGAAGTTTTCTTCTCATGCTCCCTGTATCGACAAAAGCGGGGGTTTGTACCCCCTTTTTGGATGCGCTGTTCACGTCAACCTCTGCAGTTTGCGTGACGGGACTGGTGATCTATGATACCGCCACCTACTGGTCCAATTTCGGACAGTCTGTCATTATTCTGCTGATCCAGATTGGCGGACTGGGGGTTGTGACTGTGGCGGGGGCGTTTGTCATCCTGTCGGGCAAAAAGATAGGCCTTATGCAGCGCAGTACCATGCAGGAAGCAATCGCGGCGCCCAATGTGGGCGGGATCGTACGGCTGACCGGGTTTATTTTAAAGACGGCTCTGGCTGTGGAACTGCTGGGGGCAGTGCTGCTCTTCCCGGTGTTTTCCCATGAGTTTGGACTTTTCAAGGGTGCGTGGTATGCGGTATTTCATTCTATTTCCGCCTTTTGCAATGCGGGCTTTGATTTAATGGGAATAAAAGCCCCGTTTTCTTCCCTGACCGATTATGCAGGCGATCCTGTGATCTCCATTGTGATCGCGCTGCTGATCGTGGTGGGCGGCATTGGCTTTTTGACCTGGGAAGACATTCACACACATTGGTTCCACTTCCGCAAATATCGAATGCAGAGCAAAGTGATCCTGACCGTAACTGGAACTTTGATTTTGCTTCCCACCGTATATTTTTTCTTCTTTGAATTTTCCGGAGCCTCCCTGAGAGAACGAATGCTGTTATCGTTCTTTCAGGCGGTCACACCAAGGACCGCCGGCTTCAATACCGCGGATTTGACGGCTTTGAGTGAGACCGGCCAGTCCATTATCACAATTTTGATGCTGATTGGCGGGTCGCCGGGTTCTACTGCGGGGGGAATGAAGACCACCACCTTGGCGGTCCTGGTGGCAAGTTCTCTTGCCGTTTTCCGCCGCAGAGAAGCCCCTCACTTTTTTAACCGGCGGGTTGCAAGTGAAACAGTGTCTCAGGCGGCCACCATTTTGATGATGTACCTGATGCTGTTTTTGACAGGGGGACTTGTGATCAGCAGAATCGAAAATCTGCCCATATTGACCTGTTTGTTTGAGACTGCTTCAGCCATTGGAACCGTAGGACTTACCCTTGGCGTCACACCGCAGCTCACCTGGATCTCGCACCTTATTTTGATCGCACTGATGTTTTTTGGACGGGTGGGGGGACTGACCCTCATATTTGCGGCCCTCTCCAATTTCCAGGGAAACAGTGCCAGACTTCCCCAGGAACGAATTACAGTGGGATAATGTATGGTGAAATGGAGGACTTATGAAAACTATTTTATTGATTGGCTTAGGCCGCTTTGGACGCCATATTGCGATGAAATTGAATGAATTGAACCATCAGGTCATGGTGGTGGACAAGGATGAGGACAGGGTCAATGCGGTCCTTCCCTTTGTCACCAATGCCCAGATCGGAGACAGCACCAGCGAGGAGTTCCTTGCTTCCCTGGGCGTTCGCAACTTTGATGTGTGTATCGTAGCCATCGGGGATAACTTTCAAAGCTCTCTGGAGACGGCATCCCTGTTAAAAGAGTTGGGAGCTCAAAAAGTAGTGGCAAGGGCTTCTCGGGATGTGCAGGCAAAATTTCTGCTGCGCAACGGGGCCGACGAGGTGGTATATCCGGAAAAGCAGATGGCCATTTGGACCGCCATTCGCTATAGCTCCGATCATATTTATGATTATATCGCGCTGGGAGACGACCACGCCATCTTTGAGATTGAAGTGCCCAGAGACTGGGTAGGGAAAACGATCGGGCAGCTGGATGTAAGAAAGCGGTATCATGTCAACATCATGGCAGTGAAACAAGATGGAAAATTTGCCATGACGGTGATCACGCCGGAAACATTTTTGCCCGAACATAGTACGATTTTGGTTTTAGGAACACAGCGCGACATTCAAAAATGTTTTCACATATAACAGCTGTCCCGATTGGGAGAGGAAGTGGTATCAATGGAAGCATTTGCGGAAGGACTCGTTTTGATTGGAGGATTTTTGGCGTTTGGAGCATTTGGTTATTATGCCATTTCCAAGCTGGGGGACTTTCTGGAGCACAACAATGCGTACATGGATACAGAATATCATTGGCGGAAGAAGCGGGAATGCCGGCCTTTTATGATGGAATTTGTTCAGAAGCTTTGCGGACAGCACGGGTAGCAGTATGCTATAATAAACCGGCTTGAAAGGGGGGACTGCAATGGCTACAGATCAACAAACGGAAGATATGGCAGAAAAGCAGGGAAAGCTGACGATTTTTGCAAGTTATTTTTCCGGCGCCGGAAAGAGCTGCGCTATGCTGAAAGCGGCGCAAAAGGCCAAGGCGGCTGGCGTGGATGTAGTGATTGGCTCAAGTCCCTCAGAGCAGTGGCCTGACACCAGACAGTTAGCGGCGGCGTTTGAGCGAGTACCCGGTAAAACGGCGGTGCCAAATGGGCGGACAGACGAGGAAATGGACCTGGATGCCTGCTTGAAAAGGCGGCCGCAGCTGATTTTGATTGATGAGCTCTCCCACAGGAACTCAGACAATTCCCGCCACAGGAAACGCTATCAGGACATAGAGGAGTTACTGAAGGCGGGAGTGGATGTCTATACCACGCTGGATATCCAACATATCGAAAGCATTCAGGACTCTGTGCTCTCGATCCTGAACGTTCCCATTGTGGAACGTATTCCGGATCATGTCTTTGACCGGGCGGCACAGGTGGAGTTTGTTGATATTGAGCCAGAGCGGCTGCAGCAGCGGCTGCTGCAGCAAAAGAAAGGAGCGCTGCTTTCCGGCTGCTCCTTATCCCAATTAAGCGCCCTTCGGGAAATCGGTTTGCGCCGCTGCGCAGATCGGGCAGCTCTATACACCCGGGAAACGTACAGCCAAACAGGGTACCGCACCCATGAGCATATTCTGGTGTGCCTTTCCTCCGCTCCCTCCAATGAGAAGATCATTCGTACAGCAGCCCGCATGGCGGGCGCGTTTCGCTGCGGCTTTACGGCGCTGTTTGTGGAAACAAAAGAGTTTCAGTGGATCACCCAGGCCGACAAAGAGCGCCTCCAAGCCAATATTCGTCTGGCACAGCAGCTGGGGGCATCGGTTGAGACGGTTTATGGAGATGATGTGGCCTATCAGATCGCCGAGTTTTCCCGGTTGTCGGGGGTCACAAAGATCGTACTGGGGCGCAGCGGAATGCCGCGCCCATGGCTGGGAAAGGCATCCTTGACAGAGCGGCTGATTGAGCTTACCCCTGAATTGGATATTCATATCATACCTGACAATGGATCAAACAAGCATTTTTCTGCCAGACATTGGGAGATCATGCATATGCCGTGGGTATCAGTGCTTGATCTGCTGAAAAGTACGGCGATCCTTATTTTGGCTACGGTGATAGGATTTCTGTTTTATCATTGGGGGTTGACAGAGGCCAATATTATTACCCTCTATATTTTGGGGGTCATGTTGGTTTCCGTATCTACCAAAAGTTCTATCTGCAGCTTGATTGCCTCCATTGTCAGTGTGCTGACATTCAACTTCCTTTTTACAGAGCCCAGATTCTCCCTGCACGCCTATGACAGCGGCTACCCTGTTACATTTCTGATCATGTTCCTTACTTCACTGATCACCGGCTCGTTGGCATCGAAACTGAAGTCCCACGCCAAGCGCTCCGCTCAGGTGGCATGGCGCACAAAGCTTCTGTTTGAAACCGACCAGAGCCTTCAAAAGGCACGCAATCAGGAAGAGATCATTTCTGTTACGGCAAGACAGCTGTTGAAAATTTTTCAGCGGGACATCGTGGCCTACCGGGTCAAGCAAGAAAAACTGATGGGTCCGGAAGTCTTTCTTTTGGATGAATCCAAGTCCACTGACAGCTACACCACACAAAAGGAACAGGAAGTAGCGCGGTGGGTCCTTACAAACAATAAACGGGCAGGAGCGGGAACGGAGACCCTTTCCGATGCCTGCTGCACCTATTTGTCGGTCCGTACAGGCAAGCAGATATATGGGGTCGTAGGGATCGCGGCATCGGACAAGCCCCTGGATTCCTTTGAGACAAGCCTCCTTTTTTCTGTGTTGGGAGAATGCGCCCTTGCCCTTGAAAATCAGAAAAACCTGGAGGAAAAGGAAGCGGCGGCGGTATTGGCAAAAAATGAGCAGCTGCGCGCCAATTTGCTGCGCTCCATATCCCATGATCTGCGTACGCCCCTGACCTCCATTTCCGGAAATGCCAGCAATCTGCTTTCCAACGGGAATTTGTTCGATACAAAGACAAAGGAACAGATGTATACCGATATTTATGATGACGCCATGTGGCTCATCAATTTGGTGGAAAATCTGTTATCGGTCAGCCGCCTGGAAGAGGGGCGGATGAATCTTCGAGTCTCCACAGAGCTGATTGATGAGATCGTTTCGGAAGCGCTGCGGCATATTAACCGGAAGAGCGTAGAGTACCATTTGAATGTGCAAAGCAGTGAAGAATATCTTTTGGTACAGGTAGATGCCAGGCTGATGATCCAGGTCATCATCAACATTGTGGACAATGCCATCAAATATACGCCGCCAGGGTCTGAGATCGACATTGGGTGGCGGAAACAGGGAAGTTTTATTTATGTTTCCGTGGCCGACAACGGCCCGGGGATTTCCGACCAGGACAAACCTCATATTTTTGATATGTTTTACAGTGCGTCCAATCAGATCGTGGACAGCCGCCGCAGCATGGGGCTGGGATTGGCGCTGTGCAAATCCATCGTCAACGCCCACGGAGGAGAAATTACCGTGGCTGATCGGTTGCCCCATGGTTCCATTTTTACATTTTCCGTACCAGCCGGGGAGGTAGAGCTGCATGAATAAACCATTGATTTTAGTGGTGGAGGACGATACAGCTGTTCGCAACTTGATTACCACCACATTAAAAGCCCATGATTACCGATTCCTGACCGCGGCGAACGGAGAATCTGCTGTTTTGGAGGCCTCCTCCCATAATCCGGATATTATTTTGCTGGATCTTGGACTGCCGGATATGGACGGGGTGGAGGTCATTCACAAAGTCCGCTCCTGGTCAAATTTACCCATCATTGTGATCAGCGCCCGGAGTGAAGACACCGATAAGATCGAAGCGTTGGATGCCGGCGCCGATGACTACCTGACAAAGCCTTTTTCTGTGGAAGAACTGCTGGCCCGGCTGCGGGTGACACAGAGGCGGTTGACAGCCCTTCAGATTGGCGCAGCCAATACAGAAGCGGTATTTACAAACGGCAAGCTGAAGGTGGACTATGCGGCCGGCTGCGCGTTTTTGGACGGGCAGGAGCTCCACTTGACCCCCAGCGAGTACAAGCTGCTGTGCTTGCTGTGTAAAAATGCGGGAAAAGTACTGACCTACACGTTCATCACACAGCAGATCTGGGGCCGGAGCTGGGAAAATGACGTTGCCTCCCTTCGTGTGTTTATGGCAACGCTGCGTAAGAAGCTGGAAAAAGAGCCCGGTTCCCCCCAGTATATTCAGACGCATATTGGCGTTGGATACCGTATGATGAAAGTGGAATAGGGGAGAAGCGGCGGCATTGTTGCAGGACAGCCAGAACAGTGCCATCCGAGTCCTGCCGACCAATCCGGCCATGGGCAAGACAAAGAAGGACGCCTGCTGCGGCGAGGGAGTCCGTGGCTGCCGCAGCAACATATTGAACTGGCAGGAGACTAAGCTCTACCGGGATGATTTTGGATGGCTGCATGGCCGACAGACACCACGGCGAAACTAAGTTCAGGGAAATGGGAAGCATAAACCGACTTAATTGCCGGGATAAAGGCGGGAAAATGGTATCTCGGATAAACGGACGCCGGCCCCAATGGGGCCGGCGTCCGTTCTTGTCATGCGATGAAAATTTCTGCTTAGGCAGACAGCCCGTTCAAAATGGCCTCAGTCAACGCCACATCCGCGTCAGCCTTCGGGTGCAGAAGACCGTCTGCGTCCGGGGAGATCAGGCCCTTTTGATGGGCCCAGGCGAAAGCGGGCTGGGCAAAGGAGGAGATCTCACCCACATCGTCAAACTGAGCCAGACCGGGGTAGTCCATCAGCATGGGGCTGCCTGCGTAGCGCCACAGGATGGTCACCAGCTGCTCCCGGGTCAGGGTGTCATCCGGCCCAAAACTGCCGTCTCCATAGCCGCTCATCAGCCCCTGGCTGGTTACCCAGCGGATGGCCTGGAAGGATTGGGAATCAGACTCCACATCGGTGTAGATCCCATCGCCATTCACCTCGGGCTTGCCGGCCTGCTCATAGAGCATCATGGCCAGCTCCCCACGGGTGAGGGTGTCCTCCTGGGGCTGGGTCTGGCTGGGCAGCAGCATCAGATGGGCAGCGAAGGTCTGACCGGGATAACTATCCGCCACCGCGCTATACCAAGCCATCACATAGCTGCCCGCCTGAATGTCTTCCGGAGAGACGGCCTGATCGGAGCCGTAGAAAGAGAAGGTGGTATTTTCGGAAGTCAGGATATAGAGCCCGCCGTTGTCAGTGGTGATCTTCAGCTGGCCATCTTCCGAAGAAACTGCCTCTACCTGGTGGTACTGGGCGCAGCCGGCATCCATGGGGATATCGCGCACCACGGCAAAGGCGGCGGACTGGGGCGGCAGGGAGCGGGTCTCCACGGGGCTGTGGAACACATAAATCCCCTCCCCCTCCTGGAGCGTGGCGGGATCGGAGGCCGCGCGACGGCCGCTGTCGATCCAGAGGGTCTGATCGGTGATGTTCATCACATACTCGCCGTAGCGCTCAGAGATCATACGCAGCTGGGTGATGTTCCCTGCGTCATCCTTTACGATCTCCTGCACCATGCCATAGTACAGCACACTGTCCGGCAGAGCAATCGATCCCTCCGTAGAAATCGGCGCGGAGATGGGGACGGCGGTGGTCTCCGCTGCCATAGCGGGCAGGGCCATGGCGCAGGTCAGCGCCCCGGTGAGCAGAAATACAGTCAGCTTCTTGTTCATACCATTCGCTCCTTTTTACAGATAAATAGTTTGTGTGTGCTTCTTTATCCACTTAGACGCAGCTCTTGGCCCAAAGGTTCCCAACGCTGGCACTATTTTATAACAGTGCTGCCGACGGCAAAAAACGCCCTGTGTGGGAGCTCCCACACAGGGCGTTTTTAACAGTACCATAAGGGCCTGAATCTGCGATATGCGGTTTAGATCATTTCCCGCTGGGGGCTGTTGGCGTACAGGCGGGTAAAGGTATCCTGGGCGTCGCGGACACAGCTGACGTTGATCTGTTTTGCCATCCCATCCAGATACAGATAGGTGACCGACAGGAAATGCCCTGTCCCACTGACCCGGCTCCACTCGGCCTTGGGCGTCTGGAACAGATAGGACTTGCCCCGATAGACGATCCCATTCTCATAAAAACCCATGGAATCCCGGCAGTGCCGAAGAGGGAACAGGACCAGGACCGCATAAATACAGGCGGTGGTGATCAGAACAAAGGGAGAGCTGGTGGTAAGGTCCCCTCTCCTCCAAAAGATAAATGTTGCCAGCGCAACAAGCGCCGCGCGGATCAACACGTCCAGCCCAATGCGTTTCCAGTCCGGCCCTGCCTGCGCCAGAAGGCGGCCCAGGGAGGGGGCATGAGTGGAAACGGTTAAGGGATAGGTGGTGGTTTCCGTTCGCCTGTGATATCTTGCCATATGCGCTCCTCTCTTTCTGACGGGGGTTCCACACCGGATTACACGATACTGGCGTTATATTGGTCGATCAGCTCCGACACGGCTTCGGATAACTGGCTATAGCTTTCACTGTAGTCAGACTGGCTCCGGGCAGTCTCCATAAACGCGGTTAGGGCGGTGTTCAGACCGTCAACCGCGGCGACAAAGTCGTCGTGGTAAGTCTCAGACCAGTACTCGTCCGAGGCCCAATTATACACCTTGTTCACCTGCTCCTCATCATCCAGCGCCTGGGTGAGGCTGGCGTAGGCCTCCTGATATTGGGTGTAGAGCTCCTCCAGATTGGTCATATCCAAGGCCGGCAGAGTTTCAGAAGTTTCCACCTGGGCCCAGATATCGGCATCCATCTCGTTGCAGAGGTTGATGATGGTGCGGCTGTAGAAGGCGATGTACATTCCATCGGCTTTCAGACTGTCCAGCGCCTGCTGCTCCGTGGCCTGATCCAGAGCGTCCATAGACTCCACAAACGGCCAGGCGGCCGCGTCAAAGGCGCTCACTGCCTCATAGAGCTTGGTGTGCAGCTGCTTGGCCTGGGCCAGATCGTCCTCCAGATAATCCTGGTAGGTCAGATAGACCGAGATATCCTGCAAAATGTCCTGCATATCATAGTAGGGCTGCTGCAAGTCGAGAAGCAGGGCGTCCTGCTCGGGGTAGGCGGGCTCCTCGTCGTTGTAGCTCACAGCCGACTCCATGTTGAATTTCACAGGCATATAGCCGGAGAACACATCGGAGAGCATACCGTAATCCATGCCGTCCGCCAATGCAAATTCCGGCTGGTCCTGTACCACGGTGAAGTAGACGCCCAGCAGGCCGTCCATTTCCAGAACGTCGCTTGCCACGTCGGAATATGCGTTGTACTTGCGGAAATCGGTTGTTTCCGTGGAGGTGTCAGACTGGCTGCTGGATTGGCTGCCGGACTGGCTGCCAGAGCTGCCGGCGGACGCAGAACCGGCGCTTCCGGAATTGCCGCTGCACCCGGACAGAAGCAGGGCAAACGCAAGCAGCGCGCCAAACCATTGGGCAGTTTTTCGTTTTTTGATTTGAGTCATGATAAATTCTCCCTCTTTTACTGAATTTTCTCTGCCTAAGTGGCGGAGGATCGGAAAGATTGCGGCTCCTCTGCCGGGCCGCTTGCGTTATCTATGTACAGGCACGCCCATGCGCTCCAGAGCATCTTCCACGTGCTTGGGCGGCATGATGTTGATTACATAGTCGGTGCCGTCCTTGGCCTGGATCTTGACGCCGATTTTTCCACGGTGGAATACCCCTTCGATCTCGGACTTCTCCAGGGCGAAGTCCACCTTGGCGCCGGAGAGCCTGGTGTAGACCACCCGCTGATTGGTGATGTCCAAAACCCCGTGGGGAATGCTGTGTTTGTTGAGATAGATCTTTTTGTGCATCCAGACCACCTGGGTGGCCAGAAGGGAGACCTCCCCCTCGCGCATGGTGATCTGGGGCGCGGCCTTGGTGCTGAACCCGCCGTTTTTGATCATGACAACCAGAAATACCACCACTGACACGATCAAAATCAGGGAAAAAGCGGAAGGGATGAGAAGAATCAAATAGTCCATTGTATGCTCTCCTTTTTTATATCTGTTTGAAGTAAAGCCGGATTTTTGGCCTTATTTCATCATGGTGTAGGCGATCGCAGCCTCTACCAGCACCACCACGGCGCTGATTTTGGGGATCTGTTTCTTGGACAGGATCACGCCAAACAGGACCAGGGAAATCCCAAAGCAGGCCAGCACCATGGGGAGGATATCTCCCGCGGCAAACATGATGCCGAACACGCCAAAGCAGCCGGCATAGGTCGCATAGGCGCCGCACTCGTCTTTCAACCGGCCCTTTTCCAGCTCCTCCGAGGTCAGATGGCAGGCGGTAAAGGCCATCTTTTCTGCCAGCTGCGCGGCCCGGTCGCAGGCCGTCTTCTGCATGAAGTCAAAGGGGTAATAGGCGTTTTTCCGGAAACAGTAGGGGGTCACATCCATGTCGATCTCCCGCTTTCTGCCGTCCAACTCCAGATGGAAGGTATAGGTAAGGGTATTGCCTCTTGTTCCGGTCAAGCTCATCTGACGCACATCGGCGGCGGAAAAGCGCTCAGGAGCGCCCAGGGCGTAGGCCCGCTTGCGCTTGTCGTAGGCCATGGGAATCATCCAGAAGCAATCCCCATCCACCACAAATACCCTGGGATAATAGGTGCTGCTCATAATGGTAAACTGGCTGCCGCCGCTGGTGGAGCTCTCCCGGTGGAGGGAGAATACCACGTTGCTGTCGTTGGCCTGAGGGAGCAACTGCTGCACACGGGCAACCAGTTCCCGGCGGTCTGCTCCCTCCTCAGCCCGGCTGCGCCGGGCAGCCCGCTTCAGCCAGATCACAGGGCCGGTTTCATAGACTCTTGCCACCACTATGCTGCCGAAGACAAAGACAAACAGTAGAGTTATGATTTGCGTAAAATTCATAGGCTTGACGAGCCTCCATTCTCTCTTTCTGTGTTGGATCAGGGCTGTGGTCGAAGCCCACAGCCTGCCGCTTACGCGGAGATGCCCCCCTGCCCGGAGGTCTGGGACAAGGTGGTCAGCAGATACTGGATCATCCCCATGACCTGCTCCTCCTCATCTGAGCTGTCTTGAATGGCCAGTACCTGGATCAAAGTCCCGGAATTTGGCAGGGAAACGGCGTTGTGAAGGGCCTGCCCATCGGTAAAGTGGATGGTGAGCAGATTGTGCTGATAGACAGCGCCGTCCTCGGCCTCCAACGCCACAAAATCTTCTTCCTCATAGGGATAGGCAAAGGAAAAGTCCTGGAAGGTGTCCAGCATTCTGGCCTCCCCAATGGGGGCAAGCAGTGCATCCAGCGCGCTATCCTCATCCGCCCCAGGAAAAACGCCGATCATATAGAATGTCTCGGTGGCTGGGTCCATAAACTGCCCCATCCCGTCCACGTCCTGAAAGGTGCTGTCGATCTGAAAACGAATGCCATTTTGCTCATAGAGGACAAAGGACTCCGGGCGAACCTGGGCAATGGAGGGCTCTTTCACACCGCTGTCCCACTGCCCGGACAGGGACATCCCAATGCCCCAGCCCGCCAAGGCCAGGAGGATGGTCAGGACCAGGGGCAGAAAGACGGCGCTCCACCGGGCGGGCACGGGTCCCTCCGGCGGGGTCGTCCCAGGGGCGGGAGCAAGGCCGGGATAGACCTTCCCGATGGTCATGGTCCGCCGGTGGGTCCCCGTGGGCGTATTCAGGGCGTAAGAGATGTTCCAGGTCCATTTGGTCTCTTTTTCTAACTTGGGGTCAGGTAAGTACAAAACATACTGCCGCAGCAGACTGTCCGGCATGATCTCCCCGGCACGGATGGAGCCGATGGCCCGCTCAATGGCGGATTTGGCCCGCCGCTGCTCCTCCTCCGTAAGGATCTCCCACCGCAAAACCCGCACAGCGCCGGTTTTTGTGGTGAAGCGGTAGGGCTCGATCTGGTTGAGCCTGGCCAGATCCACCCGCCACAGTTCCCCGCCCAGGCGGACGAACACAAACTGGAGGGATTGAAGCGGGTGCAGGCGGATCAGCATCCACACGGCGCTGACGAGCAGTCCTATCGTGGCGCCCAGAATTCCACAGATCAGCGGGATGTTGGAGTTGAGGCTTTCCCCGTCACGGGAATATAGGGCAAAGAAGACGGCCACGATCAAAACAATGGGCAGGAGCAGGGGGAGGCACAGGCTCAGACGCAGACGCAGCGTCCAGGACAGCCCCGCAAAGGGGTACACCTGTACTTGGGCGTTCTCCATGGCCGCCGCGGACGGCGTCGCGGCCTGAGCGCCGGGCTGCTCCGGCGGTATGCTCACCGGGGTTGCCCGGCGGAAAGCGGCAATGAGGGCGGGCACCGCACCCAGCAGGGTGAACAGGTACAGCAGAACCAGGTTGCCCCAATAGGCACCAGCGTTGATGTACCCCTCGTCCAGCAGACGGGACATGGCCTGGAACGCGGTAAATACATCTACCTCAGCCAGCCGGGCCACACTGACAGCAAAGTCCAGGCGATTGCCGAAATAGGTCATGATGACGGTGAAAATACAGGAGATCACCGCCCCTTTCCGGCTCATGGTACCTGCCAGCAGGGAGTAGCCCTTGATGGCGCAGACCGCCATCACCACGCCGCTGAGGGATGCCACATAGCCCATCTGTCCCAGGCCCACGATACAGGCCACGCCGATCAGAGAGCCCAAAAACGCTCCCACCAGCCCGGGCAGAATATGTTCTCTTCTTTCTGGTTTCATCTTTTCTCTCTCTTCCTCCTGTATGGGGTTTATTCAGCGGACATTATTATAGGTAAGCGCCGGGCCAAAGTCTATCAGATTGCAAAATCCGTTGTCTGGCCGCCGTAAATCGTTGTCATGAGGCAGCGATGCAGTCAAATGCCGCCTGACGCGGCTGCCCGGCGGGGGCGGTGTGTCCACTGGCCGATGGTCCTGGAACGAATCCCTTTCATAAGGGTATATGTTACGAGGGGGGAGCGGGGGGACAAAAATTTCCAGATGCCATACGTGCCCGAGGTAAACAAAAAAGGGGAGGGGGCTGTTCCGAAGAACAGTCCTCTCCCCATAAGGGCAGAGTGGTTGGAACGGGAGGACAATAACCGGGCCCCGGGAAAACATCCATCATAGAGCCTGCGCTACACCGCCTCATAGGCGGAGCGGATCAGCGCTTTCATGTCCACGGCCCCATCCGACGCAAACATATAATACTCGGTATCTCCCACCATCCAGGCGGCGGTGGTGGAGCCGTTGTTGCTGAAAATGTAGTGGGAGACCTGGTGATAGACATACTGCTCCACCGGGGTGTCGTCTTTCTCGTAGATGTTGTCGGGGGCTCCCGCGTGCTTGGTCACGCCGAAGATCAGAAATTCTTCTCCCCGCTGGTAGAGCTGGGACCAGAAGAGCTCCTCGGTGATGGGGTCCACGTAATACTGGGATTGGGTAGGTTCAAATCCCTCCGGAATCTGGGGAAAGTACAGGCTCTGGCCCTCCTGGGCCAGGCGCTCCCGCAGCTGCTCCGGTTCCAGGGAGGATGACGGTGCGGGGATGGAGTCGATGATGGCCTTGATCTCCTCCCGGGTCAGGGAACCGTTGATCATGGTCATAAATTCCCCGTCATAGGTGGTAGCAGTGAGAGAGTCCAGATTGGAGAGGATATAGAACGTCTGGCCGTTGTGAACATACTGCTCCACCGGGGTGTCATCCTTTTCAAAGATGCCGGTGTTGGTCTGGGGCTGGGTATAGTGCTGGACTACCACCGTATAAACGCAGTCCTCCCCCAAAAATACAATGTGTGCAGATACACTGGAGTGAAGCTCCGTGACCTCCAGCTCTCCGGGAACAAAGCCCTCTGGATACCAGGTGGGGAAACGGCCCTCCATATCCAGCGGCTGGAGGGAGGCGTGGAGCTGCGCCAGCTCCTCCTCATCAAAGGAGGTGCCGGACGGGGGGCCGGATGCTGCGGGCACAAAGACGAACGTCTCATCCGTCCAGCGGGCAATGGCGCCCAGCACGTCCACGCCGGCGGCCTGAGCTACCGCCATAGCCCCCAGCAGACAGGCGATGAGGGCGGCGGCCAGCAGGGCCATTCGCCTCAGGAGACGGACAGGCCTGAATCGGGGGGGAGCGGGAGGAACTGCCGGTTGTGGCTGCGGCGCCTGGCCGTCGTCCAGGTCGTACAGGGAGCGCCCGTGGGCATAGGGGCGGTACTTGGTCTCAAACTGCTCCCAGGCGGAGTCTGTATCGGCGGGGCTATTTCGTTTGGCCAGCAGATCGGAAATATACAAAATTGCATCCAGATCGGAATCTCCCCTCTCCGCCGCCTGGAAATCCAGGCGAAGAAGCTGTTCCAGCTCTGACGTACTCATCTGGTCATAGCGGGAATAATCCCGCTTCTTGTTGGGCTCCGGTGTGGACACTGCGCTCCCTCCTTTCATAAGGTTTATGTATGAGATGGGGTGGATTTGGGACATGAGATTTAGAAATCAGCAAGTTTTTGTTTCAAATATGCGCGGATACGCTGGACCCGCTTCTTGCAGGCCTCTACGGTGATCCCCTGCTCCTCCGCGGCCTCCAGCATGGTGCAGCCGTCCAGCACCACCCGCTTGAGCAGCTGGAAATCTGCGCGGGCGGCCAGATCCCCATAGAGAAGGTCCACATCTTCCTCGTCATAGACCAGCAGCTCCTCCAGGTGCTCCACCTGCAAAGAGCGCATGATCAGCCGGTTCATGGCGGCCCGGTGGCGCTGCATATTCCGCATAACGTTTTGCAGCGTGCGCATCAGCCAGCCCCGGGGGTTTTCGTGGCGCAGGGTGGTATCGGCTTTCACGCAGAAGAGGCAGAACGTGTCCTGCACCGCCTCTTCCGCCAAATGTGGATCGCCCAGAACACTGGAGGCGTAGGCAACCATCCGGCCGTACATATCCCGATATAATGTTGTGATCTGTTCTTCATCCGATATGGAATTGCCCACAGTTTCACCACCTGAATCATGCCATGCCCCCGGATACCGGGGGGTGCTCAAATTTTATCAGTGCCCTTATTATAAAGATGATTTGCCCACCTTGCAAGGGGGCAGCGCCCAGGAAAGCCCGGATGGCGGGGAGGCCCGGCAGCAAAAAACGCTCCTGCCCTAAAGCCGCTGGACGATACCAGGGGAGGGTGAGAGCGTTTTTGACTGGGAAAAATGGCGGGGCCTATTCTTCCAGATAGAGAATGGTTTCCACCGTAAAGACAGACTTGGTACTGTCGATCCGAAGCTGGCCGTGGTACTGCTCCACAATGCGCTGGACGATGGAGAGCCCCAGACCGTGGTTGGCTCCGCCCTTGCGGGAGCGATAGACCGGGCCGTCGCGCCCCTGGGTCTGGAGGGTCACGCCGTCGTAGCTGTTGATGATGTTCAAAAAGAAGACGCCCCGATCTACCCGCAGGGAGAAAAACAGCAGCTTTTCCTGACTTTTCGCCAGCGCCTCCACCGCGTTGTCCAGCAGGTTGCCCAGGATCACATTCAGGTCAAAGGCATTCGCCGTAAAGCCCTCCGGCAGCTTCACATCCAGTTCCAACCGGGCACCGGCCGCCTCTGCCTGCCCCAGCTTGTAATTTAAAATACTGTCAATGTCAGGATTGCCGGTGTGGACGAAACCGGGGCGGGTCAACTTCTGGTCAAAGGTATTCAGATACTGCTCCAGCTTGTCCAGCCGCCCCTGGGCGGCATACTCCCGCAGTACGGCCAGATGGTTTTTCATATCATGGCGCAGGGCGCTGATCTGCCGCTCAGACTGGCGCATCAGCTCAAACTCGGCCTGGTAGGCCCGGTTCTGCCGGGCCAGCAGCTCCGCTTCATAGTAAGCGGCGCTGTATTCCTCCAGACGATCCAGCACGTAGAACGTCAACAGGTTCAAGGGAAACAGAACGCAGGAGATCAGCAGCAGCACCACCCCGCCCAGCCGGGCGTATTCCCGGCAGAGAAGCAGCAAAAGGAACATGGTTCCGGAGGGGAGGGCCAGAATGGCCGCCCAGTACAGCCGGGAAATTTGCGGAGAAGTTCGCGGCGTATGCCCCTGTTTCAGCACCAGAGAGATAAGGAACAAAAGCAGCTGCGCCAGCAGCGAGCCGATCTGGGCGTTGGCCTCCGGCGATACCCGCAGGGCCGTCAGCAGACCGTAGACGGGTACCTCGCAGAGCATGAGCAGGCAAGTCAGGCCCAGGGCCCGCACCAGCTTTTGGGAAAACCTGCCCGGATAGAGGAAGGTCAGAACCAGCAGGGACGCGCTGGTTCCCAGGGCGTTGACCATGGGGATTCCCACCAGCTGGTTGTTCAGGGAATTTGCCAGCCAGCATACCCCGTAGACCAGATACTCCAGGCGGCGGTCCACGCCGCTGCGGTCAAAGTAGATGCCGTACAGCCGGTACAGGGAGTTGGCAGCATCACGTCTGCGCACAGGTAGACAAGTATATCCAGCAGGCTTTTCATGGCAGGCCGCCTCCCCGGGGAATACGCCGGAAGAGCAGTTCCCGCACCTGCTTTCGGAACTGCTGGCTGATGGACAGCTCCGTTCCGTCGTCCAGGGACAAATGGTCGTAGTGGATGCGCCGGACATAGCGGTCGTTGACCACAAAGGACTGATGGATCTGGAAAAAGTCGGGCTGGGGCAGGGCGGAGAGCACATCGGCTAAGCGCTGGGTGCAAATGCACTCGCCCTGTGTGGTGTGAATGGTCAGCCGCTTATGATAGCTCTCCAGATAGCGGATTTCCCGCAGGGGAATCCGCTGGGCCTGCTTGCCGAAGAAAACCGTCAGGGCCGCGTCCAGCTTTGGGGTTAGCTCCAGGGCCTGGGTCACGCAGGCGGAGAGCTTTATGGCATCCAGCGGCTTTGTCAGGAAGTTGAGGGGCCGCACATCAAACAGCTCCATGGCGTATTTGGTGTGGGCGGAGATGTAAAGCACCTGGGTGGCATTGTCCATCAATTCCTCCCGCAGGAGCTTTCCCACCGTCACGCCATTCTGGGATTGCAGCTCAATGTCCAGGATCAGCAGAAAAAAAGTCTGTCCCGCCCGCAGGCTCTCCAGCAGAGCTTCCCCGCTGGGAAAGGCAGTCACCCCAAAAGCGTCCCGCTGGGGATGGGCGGCCAGGATCTGGATGATCTGCGTGCGGATGGCTTCCTCGTCGTCACACACAGCGATTTGATACATTGCGGCTTTCCCCTCCCCTGAGACATGGATGATACAAAAATCGGCGGCAGTCGATTATGATTATAAAAGCAGATGGGGCGGTTGTCTATGGGAAAGCGAAATCCGTCGTTTCTTGGCCGGAAATCGTAGCGGCCCATGGGAGGAAACGGGGGCGGCGTTTGGAGCTTGTGGAGAAGCGGTGCTGCCTTACACAAAAAAGGGGGTCCGATTTTGAAACGGTCCCCCTTGCGGCAGGTGAAATGGTTGCACGTTTCCGGCGTATACGGTAAACTGTTTATAACCACCGCCGCGCTGCTTGCATAAGGCGGTGATATTGTGTGTGCGCACCGCTGTGGGCACTTTGCCCGAAAGGGCGCAAGTACGATGGAGGGATACTATGGAGATGACAGAACTGGTTCGCCGGGCCCAGACCGGGGACCAGGAGGCGATGGGAGAGCTGTACCAACAGACCAACAAACAAATCTACGCGCTGGCCTTACGCCTGACCGGCCGTCCGGAGCTGGCCATGGACGTGGTGCAGGACACCTATCTGTCCGCTATGCAGAACCTGGAGAAGCTTCGGGACCCACAGGCGTTGACGCACTGGCTTGCCCAAATCGCGGCCAACCGCTGCCGAAAACTGCTGAGGAAAGAGGGCAGGTATGTTTCACCCCAGCAGGATGAGGAGGATACCAGCTTTTTTGACGCGATCCCGGACCCGGACGAGAAGCTGATCCCCGAGACGGCGGCGGACGATGGAGAGACGCGCCGCCTGCTGAGGGAACTGATCGATGATTTGCCGGAGGCACAGCGGGAGTGCATGATCCTCTTTTATTTTTCCCAGTGTCCGGTGGAGCAGATCGCTCAGGTGCAGGAGTGCTCGGAAGGGACCGTGAAAAGCCGGCTGAATTATGGCCGGAAGAAGCTGAAAGAGGGCATTCTGGCCCTGGAGGCCCGGGACGGCATCCGGCTGCATTCCCTGGTGCCGGTGGGCGTGCTGTTCCGCCTGACGGCAGGAGAGCTGCCCAGCTCTCAGGCGCTGTTCCAGGCCTGGCAGTCGGTCGCGTCCCAGCTGGGTACGGCTGGAGCGGCAGGCGCGGGTGTGGCGGCCGCCGCTTCGGGAGGCGGATCAGCCGCCGCAGGAGGGGCCGCCGCGGTAAAAGGAACGGTGGCCGGTGCGTTAAAGATCAAAATTGCCGCCATGGTGGCAGCGGGGGTAGTGGCCGTGGGAGGAACTGCGGCGATGCTGCATCAGCCGGCGGTGACCTTCTCCGACCCTGCCTTTGAGCACAACATTCGTATCTTGCTGGATCAGCCGGAGGGGGACATCCATGAGAAAGATTTGGAACAGATCAGGTCCCTCTATGTGGTGGAAGACGGCATGACAACCAGCTGGGGACAGGGACTGTACCCAGAGGCGGAAGAGGGGACAACGGCGGTGGAAAGTCTGGAAGACATCTCCCTGCTGACAAAGTTGGATAGACTTGACTATTTGGTACCCGATGACGGAGCCCTGCTGGAGACAGTGGGAGAGCAAAAGAGCTTGTATTCGTTTACAAATGCTTGGGATGAGCCGCAGGTGTATTTGCGCGACCTGTCTTTTTTGGATCGATTTCCGAATCTGGGAATTTTGTCCCTTAAGGTTGCTCCCGGAACGGATCTGACGCCGGTGGAGACAAAGTCCTCTCTGACCTCATTGCTCCTTGTTGCCGATGGAGACAATCTTTTGGATGTCTCCCAGCTTACCAATCTGCAAAGCCTGAGCATTGCAACGCCTCTAAGTGGGGGGACAAAGGTGGAAAGTTCGGTGCGGCTGCCCCAGCTGCGGAGTTTAAGTCTGTCCGGAGGGCTGGAGGGCCCCCCTGTGCTGGGGTTTGTGGAACAAACGCCCGGGCTTGAGTTTCTGAGTGTTACATATCTTCCGGACACTGACCTTACGCCGCTGGCCGGACTGGCCAATCTCCGGGCGGTGACCCTGTATGATAACGTCCCCTATGATCTCACGCCCCTGACCGCCTGCACCAAGCTGGAGATATGCTGCCTCAGCGAAGAAAACACAGCAGTGGTCCCCAGCGGACTTCCTGTGATCAAAGAGAATCCCGCTAATTGGGATCTTGCTTACGAAATACAAGCGGAAGTGGAGGGATGGGAAAGGTAAAAATAGGCGGGCCATGGCCGACCGAAGCGGCGAAAAAGCGCACATTCTTGTTCCATAAAAATTTTTTTAAAAAAAGTGAAACCTCATAAAACCTGGCCCAGGCCTGGGGACTCATATAGACGTGAGCGGCAAAGCTCACCATGTAAGAGGCGGGGCAGCGGGCGCCTATTCAAAAGGACCGATTGTGGTTTTACCCAACGGCCAGACCCTGACCATTGCCTACGCACCCCGCCTCCCGGCCAAAGGCCGGGGGGCGCGGACAGCAAATGGGAATGGCAGGACTTGGGTACCGGGCAGCCCCTAAGCCCCGAAAAAATGTTTTAGAGGTGACAGAAATGGAACTGGAAGAAGCTTTGGAGGCCATCGTAGCATTTCTCCAGGCAGGTCAGAGCGTATCCCACATCGTTTCCACAGGCGCCGGAATGGTGCTGGCCTTTGTGGCGGTCATTCACTTGATCCAGTGCTTTTTTGGATTCAAGCTGTTTAAGCTGTTCACGGCCATCATCGGAGGGGTCGTGGGGTTCTTTGTGGGAATGCTGTTTGCGGTTATCATCAACATTCCCCAGCTTGCGGTCGTGTTTGCACCGCTCATGGCTGTGGCGGGCGCTCTTGTGGCGTTTCGGGTATATCAGATCGGCGTGTTCTTTTATACGGGAACGATCCCCGCGTTGCTGTGGTTTGCGCTTGTAGAGCCCCGGGAGGCCGCGATCCTGGTTTTGATTCTGTTCGGCGCACTGGGGATTTTCCTGGCCAGACCCTACATCATCGCCATTACCGCGCTGCCCTCCGGCCTCATCGCAGGCATCTCCATCATGATCGTGTTTCGGGTGGACAATGCCCCGGCTGGTATTTTCTTTGGACTCATTTTGTCCGTGGCGGGCTTTGTGTTCCAGTGGTATACCACCAGAAACGCTCCCCGGCCCAAAACCGGCTGGAGCCGCACCGCTCCCGATACTTCCGCGGAAAGCGCCCCGGTGCCCGAGCCGGCCGCCCCGGCGCCTGCGGCGGTGAAAAAGCCCACGGTCCAGCGGAGCAAGCCCCCCAAGGCCCCCAGCAAGTATGTCTATACACTCTATTATCTGAAGCGGCCGGTGATCGCGCTTCTTTTGGGCATTTGGGTCGTTTACATCGGCTATCAGTGCCGCCCCATGTACGGCCTGTACTCGGTGTATGATGCGGGGGAGAATTTTGCCAAATTCTTTTTCCTCCTGGCGATTTGCTTTGTGGCCGGTTCCCTGAAAAAAGTGCCCAGAGGGCCGGACGGGAAAGCTGTTCGGACCATGCAGACCATTCGCTTTGGACAAGCCCCCTGTGTCTACGTACTGAAAAAGCCGCGGCCCGTGCTCCTGGCCGTTGGGATCGTACTGCTGCTTGTGTATCAGATGAATCTGTCCGGGCTGCCCGTATCTTATCAATATAGCTACTATCCTCTTGGTCTTAGACTGTTTGCGTTTCTGGTCCCCTATACGATGCAGGCGGCTGGATGGTGTCTCACCGTGGGCAGCTTCCTGTACCGGGTGGAAAGTCCCAAGACGGAGGAATGGGCGCCTGGAGAGCAGAGCGCTGCCGCCGGAAGTCAGGAAGTGGACTGGAAGGCTCTGGCCGGCGCCGGTTTACAGACGCTGGAGGAAACCGTCAAGGGCTTTAATCTGCCGGAGACCCTCAAACACATCGGGGAGTACAAGTTCCAGTTTGCGCTGGGGCAGCCGAAGCTTCCCTGGTTCGCAGCCGGCGTGGTGTTTGTCCTGCTGGGCATTGGACTGGACGCTGCCCTTTTGAGTTTGCTTGGGCTGGCAGCCATAGTGGCAAGCCTGCTTCACAGAATCTCAGATTCCGACCAGACCAACAAGGCTGCCTAAGGATGAATATGCAGCGGGAAAGCGGGCTTGGACGGGGCTGACTACGGCCTTGCTCAAGCCCGCCGGTCTGGATGTCTATTGTGGGGACCGCCCGTGGAAAGAAATTTGAGCCGCTCAGAGATAGACGTTGTATATTATATCCTCGGCACCAGAGAGAAAAAGGCCGATTTTTGTTGAATATATGAAAAAGGATGCTATAATGATGGAAACAGTATCCAGCGATAAACGCCGGTGCTGTTGGGGGTTGTGAAAGAAAAAGGAGGAAGCGATATGTTTTGCCAGAATTGTGGAAAACAACTAGCAGACAACGCCAAATTCTGCAGCGGCTGCGGTCAGCCGGTGGAACGTGAGGAGACTGTACCCGGGTCGGAAGGACCCGTTGTGCAGCCAGAGCGGGGGCCGGAGCAGGTTCCGTTCCCCAATCAGGGGCAGGGAGAAGTGCCCGCTGGACCCAATTCCAGCCAAACCGGCAGCGACGGCGCCCAGACGGCGCCGGAAGCGGCGGCAGCGCCGATTTTAAGCGGGACCAAGCATCGGGGCAAGGCGGCCATTGGGCTGCTGATCGGCGCGGCTGTGGTGGTGGTTTTGCTGGTAGTGGCAGCGGTAAACCTGTTCTCTTCCCTGGGAAAGAGTGAAGAGCTCTATTTGTATGCCCAGCAAGACGGCGAGCTGATGTACTTAGCGGATCTGAAGCAGGACAGTGAAACCATGCAGCTGACCGACAAGGTGGGCGGCACCGTTTGGATCTCTCCCGACGGGAAGTATGTCTATTTTTTTGAGGGGGCAGATCAGGACTACAGCAGCTATGCGGACCTGTACTGCATTGAGGCTGCGAACCTTGGAAAAGACGGCCAGCGGCCGCAGCGGGTTTCCTCCAAGGTCAGCACCTACCAGTATACTACACTGGAGAACGGCGGGATCGTGTTTATGAAGGAGAGCGGCAGCGGAGAAGATCTGTACTGCTATGACGGGGAACACGACTATAAGCTGGCCGACGAGGTTTACTCCTATACGCTGGATGAAACAGAGAAAACGGTGTATTACACACAGCAGGACGAGACGGACAGCACCTTCACGATTTTCCGTATGCCCTTGCAGGAGGACGCGGAGGCGGAAGAGCTGTTGACCGGGGCTGCGAGCATCTACAGCGAAATGGACGCGGAGGTCCTGCTCTATGGCGAGGGCGAAGCCGGCCAGGATGAGTGGAGCGAAATGCCGGTATACGACGTGTACAGTAAAAAGCCGGGTGAGACCGAGCAGCTGCTGGTGGAGGATGCCTGGAGTGTGAACAATGTGAAGGTGGGGGGCGGCGAGCTGTCGTTTACCTACCTGACCACGCAGACCACGGAGCATACCCTGTATGATTTTGTCTTGGATTCCTCGGCCGCCTCGGATGCCACGGCGCAAGAGCCCAAGTATGAGGACTTTTTCACTGGGGAAGACGAATGGGGCTGGAAGAAATACGATACAGAGGCCTACTATTTAGCCCAGGAGGCCTGGTCCCAGGTGGAAAGACGCAACTACATCAGAGAACAGCTGAAGTCCACGCCCTATGAGGTGACCTCCTATACCCTGCACCGCTATGAAAACGGTATAGATACCGTCCTGGCCGAGGGGCTGGATGATATTCCCACCTGGGGCGGAGATAGTGGTATCTATATCTACCAGAAGCACAGCCAGGAGGTTTCGCCGGTGGTAGAGCTGGCACAGCTTTATTACTACGATGATGTCTATGACTATATTTATGAGGAAGAGGCCGTCACCTACCAAAATGTGAACGGTGTGGAATCGGAGCTGGAGCTTGAGGAGGGAAGCAACGTCTGGTCGATTTACCCCGCAGGCGAGGGCCATGTGGCGCTTATGATTGGGGGAGAGACCTCGGAGATCGTGAGCTGCACCGTGGAGAACAACGCCCTGGTGCTGGGCGATGTGCTGGGGAGCGATGATTTCTCCATTTGCTATACCGGCAGCCAGGATGCCCTGTACTACTTTGCGGATGTGAGCGGAGACTACAGCTATGGCAACCTGACCCTCTATCAAGACGGTAAGACCACGGTTCTGGCCAAGGATGCCGGCGCGGTATTCCAGCTGGAGGACGGGACGATCTTCAAGCTGGAGGATCGAAACCTGGAAAACGGAGAGGGCAGCCTCTATCAGGTGAAGGATGAAAAGGAAGTGCGCATCGATGACGATGTTTCCGATGTGGTCTTCCTGCCCAACGCTCGGATGCTCTACATCAGCGATGGCGACCTCTACCTGTGGGAGAAGGAGGAGAGCGTCCGCCTGGCCCGGGATGTCACCGGCATTTGGGCCAGCGACAGCCTGTACTATGACAGCTACTATCTGTAAGCGAGAACGAGGATTATCAACAGGATACGAAACATATAAGAAAATATTTAGGAGTGTGAGCATATGGGACTGTGGAAAGATGCGTTTGACAAAAGCCTGGCGGCGGTGAGTGTGAAGTCTGAGTCGCTGGTGGAGAGCAGCCGGGTCCGCACGGCCATTTCCAACAATCAGAAAGCAATGGATGCGGCGATAACGGCTCTGGGCGTGAAGTATTACAACAGCTGGCTGGCCGGCAGCATCAACCAGGAGGAAATTGAGGCCGACTGCCAGAAGATCAAGGACCTGAACAATGAGTGCGCTGCCCTCAAAGCCAAGCTGGAGCAGATCAAGAACGAGGAGCGGCAGATCCTGGGCGAACAGAGAAAGCCTCAGGTGAATCCCTCCGCCGCCGTGTCGGGGGAGTATGTCTTCTGCACCAACTGCGGAAAGCGGCTGGCCGGCGATGCCCGGTTCTGTGACGAGTGCGGCACCCAGGTGAAACCGTAACCGGCGATGATGGAAGTTCAGGGGCTCCACAAGTCCTATGGGGGGCGGCGGGTCCTTGCCCCGGTGAGCTTTTCTCTGGCGGCGGGAGAGGGGCTGGGGATCGTAGGCCCCAACGGCTCGGGCAAGTCCACCCTACTGCGCCTGGTGGCCCAGGTGCAGCGGCCGGACGGCGGGCGGATCTTGTTTCAGGGCCGTGACGTGATGGGGGACCGGCAGTTCCTGCGCCGTCAGCTGGGCTATGTGCCCCAGGGGGACCAGCTGGCAGGCGATTTGACGGTGAAGCAGCAGCTGAAGCTGTGGCAGGCCGCCTGCGGCATTCCCGGGGGCCTGGATGAGGCGGTCATGGAGCAAATGGGGGTGACCTCTATGCTCCCAAAGCCGATTGCGCAGCTCTCAGGCGGGATGCGCCAGCGGGTGAGCATTGCCATGGCGCTGCTTCAGCGACCCCAAATTTTGGTGATGGATGAGGCCACTGTGGGCCTGGATGAACGCTATGGGCAAGCTCTGCTGGACTGGCTGGAGCGTTTCATGGGCCAGGGAGGCAGACTCATCTGGTGCACCCATAGGGTGCGGGAACTGGAGCGGCTGTGCGGGCGCTGCCTGCGGTTGGAGGACGGGCAGGCCCGGTGGGGCGCTCCGGAGCAGGAGGATATGAGAAATTCTGACAGGTAGGAGATGAAACGGATGTTTTGCAAAAATTGTGGAAAAGAATTGAATGATAACGCCAAATTTTGCCCCCACTGTGGGGTAAAAGTGACCGGGGAGGACCAAACTCCCGTGAATGAGACCCAAACTGTCCAGGCCCCGGTTTACGAAACTGTGGAAACAGGATCTGCCCAAACAGCGTACCAGGAGCCCATTTTGGGCGGCAGCGGCGCCCGCCGGGGCAAGGGGCTTGTGTTCGGTGTGATCGCAGCCGCTCTGGTGGTGTGCGTGGGCGCGGGGGTAGCGCTGGCGGGGATGCTGGGCGGCAGCCCCCAGACAGAGGTGGAAAAGGCCATGAAAAAGAGTGTGTCGGCCTATTCCCAGATGGTCGAAGATATGGGGCTGACCACACTGTCCAAGCTGCAGGAGAAGCAGGCATACAGCACGGATTTTTCCGTGACGCTGAAAGAGCTGCCCACGGAGCTGTACTACTACTTTGACGCCAGTGTGCTGGAGGGCCTGGGCGTGCGCGTGGGTGCGGACTACAGCCTGGAGAAGCGGGCTATGTCCATGTCGGCCGCCGCGTACTACGGCTCGGCTGATCTGGTACAGGCGGCGGTGTCCCTGGACGATACCGTACTTTCCGTATACGCGCCGGAATTTTTGGGAGACAGCGCCCTTGGTATGGATACCATGACCCTGGGGGCGGACCTGTCCAATCTGGACCCCGGCAACCAGGATATGTACAAAGACATCAGCTTTAATCTCTATGATTTCCTGGACAAGTATACCCAGACGCCGGAGGTAGACCCAGGGGCGGTAAAGGCCCTGCGGAAGGCCATCCAGGTGGAGAAGACAGGCAAAGAATCTGTGGAGGTCAATGGTACGGACCTGGATTGCACCGGCTACCGCGTCCTGATCCCGGAGGATGCCCTGCGGGACTATCTGGATGCCACGGAAGACGCGGTGAGCGCGCTGGAGCTGGAGGATGCCATGATGGAGCTGATGGAGTCCATGGGGGTGCCTCAGAGCGAATTGGCATACATGGAGCGGGAACTGGAAAACGCCATGTCGGGCAAAGAGATCTTTGATGGCCTGAAGCAGGCGGTGAAGACCGTGGGAGACATTGAACTGCAGGTGTACCTGAACGGCGGCTATGTGTCGGCTGTGGAGTGGGAGCCTGTCATCGACGGAGAACGGCTTGAAATGGGCCTGTATCTGGGCGGTGGAAAGACCTATGAGGATCAGTGGAGCTTTGTGATCTCCGGCGGCGGAGATGAGCTGCGGGTGGAGTCGGAGGGCGACCACACGGCAAGCTCCGGCCGCTATACCGATCTCACCACCATCTCCTACACGGACAGTTACGGCTCGGCATTTACCATGGAGTCTGAACTGGAGTATGACCCCAAGGCCCACGACTTTATGTGGAGCATCCAGGGCGACGGCTTTGCCATGGAGGCCGAGGGCCAGCTGACCAGCAGCAAGGACGCTGTGTCCCTGGCGCTGGACAACCTGGAATTCCAGGCCTATGGAGAGACGATGCTGGGCCTGGAGATGGAATATTCCATCCGTCCCTATGAAAAGCGGGAGACCGGCGCCGCAGAGGTGAACATGATCGGGGGAATGTCTGCCAGCGACCTGGAGGATCTGGGCTGGGAGATCCAGGACAACGCCCAGGATTGGGTCTACAGCCTGATGGATAAGATCCCCGCGCTGCAGGAGCTGATGTGGTACCTGTAAGGAAATGGAGCAGGGAATGGGTACGCTGAACTTGTTTCGCGTTTCGTTTTGCCTGACGATTGGAAGGCTCTGCCGACAGATCCCCCTGTTGGCAGGGCTTTTCTTCCTATGCGCTTTTTTGCCTGTGGTGGGGGGACAGATCGCCCAGACCGCCCTGTCCCAGGGCGTGGATTTTACAGGGATCACGCTGGCTATTACGTCGCCCGAGGGGGACGACACCAGCCGGCTCATTGAGCGGTATATGTCCGGCATGGAGGATATCCAAAGCTACTGCAAGGTGCAGGCCATGGAGGAAGAAGAGGCCCTGGACGCCCTGAAAGAGGGCCGGGTGTCCGCTGTGCTGGCCCTGCCGGAGGACTTCGTCCAGGGGGTGCGCCAGGGGACCAACCCGGCAGTCCGGGTCATCGTGGGGGGTGAGCAGCCGCTGGAGTCTTTGCTGATCCTGTGGGTGGGGCAGAGCGCCGCGGATATGCTGTCCGCTGCACAGGCGGGCGTGTACGGCGTACTGGATCTGTACGACCAGGGAATGACCGGAGGGCGCTCCTGGGATCAGGTGATGATGGAGATCAACCTGCGCTATATCCAGTGGATCGTCAACCGGCAGGTGGTGATGGGGGAGAAGGCCGTCCTGCCCACGGGAAGCCTGCCCATTGGGCAGCACTATACCCTCAGCATTTTTTTCTGGCTGATGCTCTCCATGGCCCCGGCCTTTGCCTGGAACTACCAGGGGGCGTGGCTGGAACACTACCGCCGCCTAACCTGGGTGGGACGAAGCCCGGCGGTGGGGCTGACGGCCAGCGTGACGGCCGTCTGGGCGGCGGCGACCGCCCTGACCTGGGCGGCGCTGTGGCTGGTATTTGGGGCCGAGCCCGGCAAGGCACTGTGGGCCGCGCTGCTTTGCGGCCTCTTTCTCACGGCGTACGCCGCCTTTTGCGCGCTGGTGACAGACAGCACAGCGGGCTGCGCAGGACTTTCGTTCCCGGTCACCCTGGCCGCTCTGCTGCTGGCCGGGGGGATGATTCCCCCGGTGCTGCTGCCTGAGCCGGTCCAACCGCTGGGGCAGCTGTCTCCCATTACCTGGATGCGGGAGCTGGGGGCCCAAGGGCTTGGCGTACAGGGAAGCTATGGGTCCGCGGCGGCTCTGGCGGCGACAGGCGCCGGACTTCTCCTGATGGCCGGATGGCTCTATGGGCGGCGCTGCCGGAAGGAGGCGGTGTCATGAGATATTTGACGACGGCCTTTGGGATGGAGCTGCGCCGATGCCTGCTGCACCGGCGGCTTTGGATATTCCTGCTGCTGCTAACGGGGGCGGCCGCTCTTTTCCGCCTGCTTCCCTGGCAGGGGGAAGGGGGGATCGTGACCGTGGGCGTTGCGGCCCCTCAGGGAGAGGGGACGGCGTTTCTGGCTGGGCTGGAAAGGCACGGCGGGGAGCTGGTGCGCTTTCGTCCGGCGGATGAAGATGAGATTTTGCAGTGTGTGTCCACCAGCCGCTGGGACTGCGGACTGATTTTACGGGAAGACTTTGACCAACGTTTGGCCCGGGGGGAGTATGAGGGACTCATCACGCTGGTGACCGGCCCTGGTTCTACGGTGTATCCCCTGGTGCGGGAGACGGTGGCAGCGGTGGTGCTGGAGCTGGCCACCCCAGGCATTGCCAGGGAGTATGTGGAACAGCGGCTCCAGGTAAGCGGGGAACAGCTGGAGCAGGCCATCCCCCGTCTGGAGGAGATTTTGCCCGAAGATCAGCGGGTGGCTGTGGTGCCGGAGACGGCGGACGGGCAGGCCATGGAGCCGCTGGCATTGGCCGAAGCGGGCATGGAACAGGCCGTTCAGGGGTTGCTGGCGGTGGGGCTGCTGATATGGTCCCTGTCGGTGGGGGCGGATCTTGGCCGGTGGAAAGAAAGCGGCCAGGCAAAGCGCCTGCTGGGGGTGCGCAGCCTTTGGCAAGTGCTGCTGCCCAGGCTGACTGCCTGGATGGTTCCCGCGCTGCTGGCATCCAGCGCCGCGCTGCTGCTGGCAACCGGGTCCTGGATGGGGGCGGTCATGCTGCTGCCCTATCTGCTGGCCCTGGGCGGTCTGAGCTTGTTGCTGAGCCGGGGACAGGTGTGGCGGGTGCTGCCGGTGCTGCTCCCCTTTGCGGCGGCGGCGGGGCTGCTCCTTTCCCCTGTCCTGGTGGACCTTACCCAAATGGCGCCCGGCTTGTCCCGGCTGTCGGGCTTTATGCCTGTGACCCTCTATTTGGACGGGTGCGCGGGCCAGATTTTGGCAGTCTGGAAACTGGTTGGGATGGCCGCACTGCTTGGGGGATTGGGCGGAGTGTCTCTGCCTGCCTCTGACAAGCCCGGCCCCAGGCAGAGCCGCGCTTGCCGGTAAAAACCGTTCTGCGTTTACTGGGCCTATGGGCGCCTCCCAATCAGTGGGAGGCGCCCATAGGCCGTCATTTTGATCAAAAGTTCCACAGCCGAAAATTTTCTTCTTGACGCAATAAAACAAAAAGCTTATACATTATACTAATAGAATGAACTCCCGCTCTGACCGCGCCCATCAAAGGGCGGGGAGTGACGGCTGGATGGGCGGCGTGAAAGGGAAGAAAACGGTTATGCTAAGGTGGAAAGATAGCTATTTGATGGGAATTGAGCAATTCGACCATGAACACCGGCAGCTCTTTTCTCTTGCAGAATCAATTTTAAAGCGGGTCCGGGAGCGGGGATATGAGCCGGAAACGCGGCTTCTTATCGTGCGGGAAAGTCTGATCTACTTAAAAAATTATTTTGAGCGCCACGCACGCCAGGAAGAGGAATATATGCGCCAGATCCAGTATGAGGGATATGGGCTGCATAAGCAGCTTCATTACCACAGCGGATATGGCCATTGTGGGCAAAGGCGTTTCGACGGAGCCAAAAGAACAGCTGCTGAGCCTGTCAACAATCGAACGCAAGCTGGATTTTCTGTTCGAGTCCACATTAAAACTCAAAATGAATGCCAAGACAGTGGATGCCCGCTACCAGGGGGACACGGACAAGGACATAGTGTGTCATAAAATCGTATATCAGAAACAAGGCCGGATGATCACGGTACTGGCCGGTCTGGAGAAGAAGCTGTTGGATGATATTTTCACCACCTTGTACGGGCATAAAATTGAAAATGAGATGGCGTTGGTGCTGGCTACCGTGGAAATATTCGGCGCGCAGTTCTGGAAAACCTTGGCCGGCTACTTAATTGGAGAAGACGAGGCGATGGCGGAGGTAGAGAGCAGTGTTTTGTTGGAGATATCCCCCAAGCAGGCACTGAAGAAATTTCAGCCCAAGATTTCGCTGCGCTTTGATTCGGAAAAGGGAGAGTTTTTTGTTGCCACAGATTCCCCCTTCTTTCGCCTTGCGCAGGAAACCGTTTGACAGGCTTTACCCGAAACCCCTGAACTATGAGGGCAAAAGGCCGGCGGCTCAGATTGAGCCGCCGGCCTTTTTGCTGAAACGATTTGTCCAGATTCAGATCCCAGAGCAGGCAGTAGGGACGATCTGACCGCTTTTGCAGCGCGCGTGATCCTCCAGGAACCCCAGGGTCAGATCAGACGCTGAAATTGACTTGAACCAGCTTTCCCATAAAGTGCTCCGTCCCCGGTGTTCCTCCCGGTGCTTGCTCAGTTTCGACAAATCCCGATTCTGGGCCAGGGGAGATCATATTCCGGCGTTGGAATCCTGTCTCCCATCAAAAGATGCACATAGTCGATATGGGCCATGTTGGGATCAAACTCCGATGGCGGGACGCTGACCAGGTACGACCCGTTGTAGAGGTACAGCCGCGTGGTCTGTCCGGTGGCATCCTCCACTCCGGCCATCAAGACATAGGACTCTTCGTGCAAGGTCACGCTGCCCAGATCCTCCAGATGGAACGCCCGGTCCCCAAAATCCAGCTCCCGCAGGTCGCACCCCTCCACCAGATAGGTCACCACTTCCAGGGGCACCTTTTCCTCATAGTGGGAGATGATCTCCGCTCCCGGGAAGGGCCCGTCAGAGGAGCGATAGGTGAAGTAAGGCATATTCCACGCCTCCATTTGTACCTGGTAGGTAGGCTGCCACAGGACGTACCAGTTCTCCTGGGACAAGCGGTCCATCTCCTCCCACAGGGCGGTGAGAAACTCTGACTCACCCATAAAGTTAGTGGAAATGCCGTAAATGGCCGGCAGTTCGTCAGCGGAGAGGTAATCGCCATCTTCATTCAGCAGCTTCAGCTCATAGTCGTAGCCCCACTCATCACAAAATGTCTGTAAAGCGTAGGTGAGCAGATGGCTGCCCAAATCGGTCCCATAGCCCAGCTTTCCCTGGGAGAGATCCCGCTCCCCCTCCGGCCAGGCTGTAAAGGATTTATGGTGTGACGGCAGGTAGAATAGCATTTGGGACTGGTCGGCGTACTGGAGCTCCACCGGATAGCCCAGATCCTCCTCGATATACTGGCTGATCCGGTTGGCTGACTGCCGGTCCGACAGTCCGGACAGGTAGACGCCCAGCCCAATGGCCGCCGGGAGCAGGAAAAAGATGCCCAAAACCACGGCCAGTATGACCAGGCCGGGGCGCCGCTGGCGGGAACGCGGCTGCTTTGCCTGCTGTTTGGGCGGCTTCTGACCGCCGCCGGGGTGTTTTGTGTCTGCCTTCTGGGCGGCTTCCTCATGGAGGAGGCGCTGAAAGTCCCAGGATTCATCCTGCTGCTTCTGCTGCTCCCGGGGGGCCTCCTCTTGGGCCTGGGGCTGGTTGAGCAGGTCGTCAAAATCAAACTTGGATTCCGGAGACTCCGGCTGAGGGGGCGCTTGCGTCGATTCCTGCTCCAGCAGGGCAGTGAAGTCCGGCCCGCTTGCTTCCTCCTGCGCAGACGCCTGGTCCGGCTGCGCAGGACGGGGGCGGGGCGGCTGCGGGTTCCACGGGGCGGAAGATTCTCCCCGCTGCGCCTGCCTGGCCAGTTGACGGGCCTTTTGGTAGGCGGCGTGCAGCTGCTGAAATCCCTCCGGGTCCTCCTCGGGATGTACGTCTTTCAGCCGCTGGGCGTAGGCCCGGCGCACCTCATTGAGAGAGGAGGGGCCGTCCAGGCCCAGGTCATCCCAGGGCCAGCTCATGTGTGTGCCCCCTGATCCCCAAATCAATTCCCAGGATTGCCATATCCGTTTCCCCCCTGACAAATTGCCCAGTGACATTATGGATTGGCTCATTGTACCATAAAACGAAAAAAATTCCAAGGCAGGTAAAATGGGCCGGTAAGGGTCACAGCGGGAGAAGAAGCAAGGCAAAGCCGGGACAAATCCGGGCGCTATTCCAAATAAAAGACCGGCCCCTTGGGCGGAAAGGGCAGGCTGCGGCCCCGGGGAATCAGAAACGCGTGATCCCGGCCATGGAGATTCAGCCGGTCGCAGTCACCGTCGGTGATGATGAGCACCGGCGCCCCTTTGGGGAAATCAGGCGCCTGCTCCAGCAGCTCGATCCCCGGCTGGAGGACAGTGCCGCCCCGCCCCCGGACCTTGACGCTTCCGGCGATATCCGATGCCTCCATGTACCCCTGGTCGTAGGGGGCGGCGTCGCAGAATACCACGCGTACCTGCTTGACGTCCCGGGCGGCGCTGTAGCTGGCGATGGAGCCCAGAGCGGCGGCCAGCAGGGCACGGTCCATGGAGCCGGAGGTGTCCAGCAGTACGCCGAACGTCCGGCCTGCCTGGGCCGCCTCCTCCTGATGCCAGGAGGGGCGGGGAATGTCCGGTGTGGAAGACTGGCGGCGGCTGAGCCGGGCGTAAGTGCGGCGCTTCTCCAGGGGCTCAAAACGCTGGTCAAACCATCGGGCCAGCTTTACATCCCAGGGGATGGGCGGCTGGGACAGGGCGCGGATCTCCTCCACCAGCCCCTGGGGGAGATAGCCACGCTCGTGGGTCTGGTGGTAGTCCAGACCCCGCTGAATGGCCCCGCGGCACCAGGCGTCCAGATCCACAAAGTCCTTGGAGCCGGTCCAGCCCGGCGTGCCGAAGAGGATATCGTGCTGGGCCATGCGACGGTATTTGCGCAGGTTAGCGGCCAGCCGGTCGTAGATGCTCTCCGCCGACAGGCCCTGAAGCTCCGGGTCATAGAGCAGGCCCTCGGGCATGGAGCCCACCCCCATGTCCCGCAGCCACTGATTGATCACATAGTCGCAGGCCACGTTCCACAACTCTGGGTCCCGCTTCTCCAGCCGGGCTTCGTGGCACAGGGCCGCGTGGAGGTATTCGTGGGCCAGGACGAACCGCCACTCCTCCTCAGTCAGGGAGGCGGCGGGATTCACATAGATCTCCCGCATCTGAATGGAGATGGCAGCCACGGGAATGTTCATCCGCTGGACGGTCAACGGGTCATCGATAAGGCGGAAACCCGAGGCGACCCCGCCCAGCAGAGGGTAGCTGGATAGAAACCACTCCTGGGCGCGCTGGATGGGGCCCATTTTTTTCTGGGTGCCCGGAACGGTGGTGACGCCCCCGGCGTAATCCACAGCAGAGCGCAGGGCCTCCCGGAGACTTTCGGCGAACAGCTGCCGCCAGTTGGTGGGGCCCTGCCACCAGTTGGAGCGGATGGGTTCCCACACCAGGTCGGGCCGGCCGCCGCTCATGGTGGAGAAGTGAAAATAGGCGCTGTCGCTGTGCTCTTTCAGCCAGAGGTAAAGGCTCTCCTCCTCCCGGGTGTTGGGGGGCAGGGGGGCAGACAGTTCGCCGGGGGGCGTGCCGATGCGCAGGTCGGACAGGTAGCGGGCAGTCACGCAGTCGCAGGCGGCGTTCCATACCAGATCCCCCGCCCGGTCCTCCCGGATGTGGCCCAGAGCCAGGTGGAGCAGGCAGTGGGCCACCACATAGGCCCACTCCTGGGCGGAGGCCCGGCGGTGGCTGTTGGCATAGAGCTCCCCGTTGGAGTCTACCCAGGCCCAGTCCTCCCGTGCCATGGGGTAGCTGTCGTCAAAATGGGGGACGGCCTCTTTCATCAGCGGGCCCAGCACCGGGTTCAGGGCCACCAGTCCGCACCCTGCCTGAAAGGCCTCCCGGGCCGGGTTGGCCCGTTGCTGCTTCTTGCCGCTCATCCGTTTCGCTTGTCGGCCAGGCGGGGCAGGTCCCGGAACAGCTCCACCACAAACCAGTCGGGCAGCTCTCTGCCGTCTTCGGGCGTCACCGCCATCCGGGCGATCTCCAGGCTGAGATCGGCCAGCTCCGTGATGCGATCCTTGGCCTGGAGCACCAGCGCCCGACTGTCGGCGCTGAGTTTGCCCCGCTCAGAGGGCAGCTCTTTGACCAGGCGTGCCCGCAGGGACTGGGCTAGGAAGTAGAGCACGTCGCGCTCCTCAGGCTTGTCCGGCCAGGGCTGTTCGCCGGACAAGATTTTGTCCAGTGCGTACTGGCTGCGCACCTGGCGCAGGTAGGCCAGAAATTGAGTGGCGTGCTGGGGGCTGAGACAGCCGCAGGCCAGAACGCGAAGGCTGTCCAGGCTCACGTCCGGGCCGTAGCTGTGGATGGCGTCGCTGAGCATATGCCAGGAGCGGGGCGTGGAGAAGGGCTCTTCGCTTTTGGGGGGCTTGGACCACAGATGATCGGGCCGGCTGGTGATATAGTCGTAGACATAGGGGTGGATGTTGGCCTGGGCGGCCCATTCCAGCCACAGCCGGGGGCTGGCGGTCAGCTCGACATGAAACATCCGATTGATGAGGGCGGAGGACATGGGCCGGGTGATGGCGTTGTCCTGGGCGCGGTTGCCCGCCCCCAGAACGATGGAGCCCTCGGGGAGATGATATTCACCGATGCGCCGCTCGTGGATGAGGGAGTAAAAGGCCTTTTGCACCTCAGAGGTGCAGGCGTTCAGCTCGTCCAGAAACAGCACATAGGGCTCCTGCCGGGCGATGGACCGGGGCGGGCAGAACTCGCTGAAGCCGTCCCGGATTTGGGGCACGCCGATGATATCCTCCGGGGCCAGCTGGCTGCCCAGGAGGGAGACGCACTCCAGCCCCAGGCTGTCGGCAAATTCCTGCACGATGGCGGACTTCCCGATGCCGGGCGCCCCCCAGATAAAAACCGGGCGCTCAAGGCCTACGTTTAAGAGAATGTCCAGCAGCTGCTTGTGATTGACGGTAATGGTAAGGTTCATAGTGGTGCTCCACTCCTTTTGGGCGCTGGCGGGCGGCCAACGCAGGATTTTTACAATGTGGTTCATTATACCTTGTAGGCCTGTTGGGGAGCAAGGAAGATAAGCTGAAGAATTCTGAATATGGGAATGAAGATTTATGAAGCCCTCATACAGGGGACAAAGCGAAAGGAGGGGGAATTTGTCTGCCTAAGGGGGGAGAAAATGTGATCCCGGCAAAGACCATAAAAAACCCCACCTAAATCAAAAGAATCCCCACTTTTATGCACAATGACAAAAATGTATAATGTAGAAAAGCGAGATTCGGTAATATGCTATAGGAGGGGGACGGGTGAAGGATATGAATGAGACCATCGTTTCCATGAAAGGCATTTGCAAAACGTTCCCGGGCGTGAAGGCTTTGGACAATGTTCAGCTGGAGCTGCGTTCGGGAGAGGTGCTGGCCCTTCTGGGAGAAAACGGCGCGGGGAAATCCACCCTGATGAAAATTTTAAGCGGCGTGTACACCCGGGATTCGGGCACGATGGAGATCTTTGGCCGGGAATACGGCGATCTGACGCCCAAACAGGCCCAGGAGATCGGGGTGGCCATTATTCACCAGGAGCTGAATATGTGCCGCCACCTGTCGGTGGCTGAAAATATGTTTCTGGGCCGGGAAACGTGCCGGGGCATGGTCCTGGCCAACCGGGAGATGGAGAGCGAGGCCCAGCGGGTGCTGGATGAGCTGAAAATCGACATTGACCCCCGCCAGGTGGTGGGCGATCTGCCGGTATCCAAGCAGCAGATGGTGGAAATTGCCAAGGCCCTGTCCACCAAGGCCCGAATCCTCATCATGGATGAGCCCACCTCCGCCCTCACCTCCAAGGAAATTGACGAGCTGTTTCGGATCATCCGGCAGCTGAAAGAGAGCGGCTACGGGATCATCTATATCTCCCACCGCCTGGAAGAGCTGCAGCACATTGTGGACCGGGTCAGCATTATGCGGGACGGTCAGTACATCACCTCCATGAACTTTAAGGACGCCACCATGGATGAGATCATCGCCCATATGGTGGGCCGGGAGATCAAGGAGAAGTTCCCCCGGGTGACCTGCGAGAAAGGGAAAAAGATTTTTGAAGTGAAGCATCTCAATGCCGGACGGATGGTCCGGGATGTGAGCTTTGACCTGTACGAGGGAGAGATCGTGGGCTTTGCCGGGCTGATGGGAGCCGGGCGCACCGAGGCCACCCGAGCCATTTTCGGCGTGGACCCAAAGGACGGTGGGGAACTGATCCTGGTCGGCCAGCCCGTCACCATCCACAAGCCCCAGGATGCCATCCGGGCGGGCATCGTGCTGGCGCCGGAGGACCGGAAAAAGGACGGCCTTTGCACCAAGCTCTCCATCCGGCACAATATTGCCCTGCCCAACCTGGATCTGCTGTGCGGCCCCCTGGGGGTGGTGAACCGCCAGAAGGAGGACGCCATGTGCCAGCAGGCGGTGGAGGATCTGAAGATCAAAACGCCGGGTGTGGACATTGACGCGGGCAACCTGTCCGGCGGAAACCAGCAAAAGGTGGTCGTGGGAAAGTGGCTGGCCCGAAATTCCAGAGTGGTGATTTTTGACGAGCCCACCCGAGGGATCGACGTGGCGGCCAAGGTGGAGATCTACAATCTGATGAACCACCTCAAGCAGCAGGGCATCGCGGTGATGTTTGTTTCCTCGGAAATGCCGGAGGTCATGGGCATTGCGGACCGGATCATCGTCATGTGCGATGGACGGATCACCGGGGAAGTCATGGCCCGGGAGACCACGCAGAACGAGATCCTGACCCTGGCGACCAAATTTGAAAGCAAGATCGCCGCCGCGGCGGAATGAGGGAGGAAGAATAATGAACGCAACAAAACGAACCCCGCGCTTTCTCAGCGTCCGGGGCATGGGGGCGGCCCTGACCGCCTTTGCCGGACTGATCGTGATCTACATCGCTTTCGGCCTGATCGACCGCACCATGTTCTCCGGCGCCAACATTATGAACCTGCTGCGCTCCATGTCCAAATACCTGCTGATCGGCATCGGCCAGAGCTATGTGCTGATCACCGGCAACATTGATTTGTCCATTGGCTCTGTGGTGGGCATGAGCGCCATGACCTCCGCCACGCTGATGGTGGCAGGCGTAAACCCGGTGCTGGCCATTCTCATCACCCTGCTGTGCTGCCTGGTGGTGGGCCTGATCAACGGATTTTTGGTGGGCCAGTTTAAGCTGCCGCCCTTCATTGCCACGCTGGGCACCATGTTTGTGGCCCGTGGCATTGCCTACATGGTAAACGGCAACCGCAACACCAACGCCATCTCCTCCGGCATCGGGAAAGAGGCGGCGGATGCCTTCCAGAACTTCTTCTACTACGGCTCCACCGCCGGGGTGTACAACACGTTCTGGATCGCGCTGATCCTGTTTTTGATTTTCTTCTTCCTGCTGTCCAAGACCCGCACCGGCCGGCACATTTACGCCATCGGCTCCAATGTGGACGCGGCCAAGCTCTCCGGCGTCAGTGTGGTCACCACGGTGACCAAGACCTATCTGGTCAGCGCCTTCTGTGCGGGCGTGGTGGGCCTCATCCTGTGCGCCCAGGCCGGCATGGGCAATATGGAAGCCGGCAATATGTATGAGATGTACGGCGTGGCCGCCGGCGTCATCGGCGGCGTGTCCCCCCTGGGCGGTACCGGCCTGCTGCTGGGCACCCTGGCAGGCGCTGCCGTGTGGCAGACCCTGGAGAACGGCCTGAGCATCATCCACGCCCCCGTGGGAATCCAGCGCATCGTGATCGGCATCATCGTGGTCTTCGCGGTTTTGCTGGATGTGGTGTTCCGCAAGGGCCTGCTCAGCCGCAAGGGGAGCAAATCATAATGTGTGTACAGCTGCACTATGCAGTTGGCAGATAGGAACCTTTGTAATTTATTAAGGAGGAACAAAACATGAAAAAGAAGCTTCTTGCCCTGACCTGCTGTCTGGCGATGGGGATCGGCCTGCTGGCCGGCTGTGGGTCCAACACCAACTCCGGCTCCAGCGCGCCCGCCGGCTCCGGCTCTCAGGCCGCTTCCGGCTCCCAGGCTGCTTCCAGCACCCCCGCCGGCTCTGATGCCAAGATCGCCCTGATCACCATGGACTCCATTGACCAGCACTGGGTCACCCTGAACGAGGGCGCCCAGAAGGCCGCCCAGGAGCTGGGTGTGACTGTGGACTTCATGGCCCCCAACACCAAGGACGACGCCCTCCAGATCGAGCAAGTCAACAACGCGGTAGCCGGCGGCTATGACGCCATCCTGGTGGCCGCCAACGGCCCCGACGCCATTTCCGGCGCCCTGAAAGAGGCTGCCGCCGCCGGCGTGAAGATCGTCTATGTGGACTCTCCCGCCAATGTGGACGCCGTGGCTACCTTCTCCACCGACAACGCCGCCGCTGGTAAGAAGGCCGGCGAGGAGATGCTCAAGGCCCTGACCGATGCGGGTGTGACCTCCGGCGATATCGGCGTCATCAACGTCAACGCCGCCACCGACTCCTGCGTCAAGCGTGAGGAGGGCTTCCGCTCCGCCTTTGAGGGCACCGAGTTCAACATCCTGGAGACCCAGTACTGCGACGGCGACGCTGCCAAGAGCCAGTCCAGCGCTGAGAACTTCATCACCCAGGGCGTTGTAGGAATCTTCGGCGCCAATGAGGGCTCCACCACCGGCATCGGCAACGCCATCAAGGCCTCCGGCAAGACCGAGATCATCGGTGTGGGCTTCGACAAGTCCGACGCCATCCTGAACCTCATCAACGACGGCTACCTGCTGTGCACCATGGCTCAGAACCCCGATGTGATGGGCTATGAGGGCGTAAAGGCTGCCGTGGCCGCCATCAACGGCGAGGACCTGGGCGGCGCGGTCACCGACACCGGCGTCTCTGTGCTGACCAAGTAATGGTTGGATTTTAAAGCCAAACAAACGAATTTTAGCGAGAAACGCCGGTCCTGTGGCCGGCGTTTCTCTGGAATTGAGGAAAATGTCCGCTTATGCTATAATAACAGGCAGTAGAACTTGCCGACCAGACAGGAGGTCATCCAAATGAAACGCAGTGAGATCAACGCCGCCCTGAAAGAGATGGAGCAGATGGTGCGGGAGTACCGCTTTGCCCTGCCTCCCTTCTGCCAGTTCACCCCCGAGCAGTGGCAGGAGAAGGGACACGACTATGATGAGATCCGGGACAATATGCTGGGATGGGACATCACCGACTACGGGATGGGTAATTTCGACAAAATGGGATTTTCCCTCATTACCATCCGCAACGGCAATCTGAAGATGGACAAGTACACCAAGACCTATGCGGAAAAGCTGCTGTACATCAAGGAGGGCCAGTACTCCCCCATGCACTTCCACTGGTCCAAGATGGAGGATATCATCAACCGGGGCGGCGGCAACGTACTCATCCGGGTCTACAACTCCACGCCCGACGAGGACCTGGACAAGGTGAGCGATGTCCATGTCCATGTGGACGGCCGGGAGATGGTGGTCCCCGCGGGTACCCAGGTCCGGCTGACGCCGGGGGAGAGCATCACCATCTATCCCTACCTCTATCACGACTTTGAGGTGGAACCTGGCAGCGGTCCTGTTTTGCTGGGCGAGGTGAGCCAGTGCAACGACGACAACACGGACAACCGCTTTTATGAGAAGCTGGGCCGTTTTCCCGCCATTGAGGAGGATGAACCGCCCTACCGCCTGCTGTGCAACGAATATCCGGCAGCGAAGGAATAAGGAGGAAATAGAATGTTTGATGTAGTGGCCCTGGGGGAACTGCTCATTGATTTCGCCGCCCGGGAGACGGATGGAGACGGATACCCCACCATGGCGGCCCATCCCGGCGGAGCCCCCTGCAATTTTCTGGCGGCGCTGAGCAAATACGGGGCCAAGACTGCCTTTTTGGGCAAGGTGGGAGAGGACGCCTTTGGCCGTCTGCTCCAGGGCACACTGGAACAGGCCGGTATTGAGACCCGGGGCCTGCTGCTGGACCCGGGGGTATTTACCACCCTGGCCTTTGTCACCTTTGACCAGGGGGGCGAGCGCTCGTTCAGCTTTGCCCGCAAGCCCGGAGCGGATACCCAGCTTCGCTTTGAGGAGCTGGATCTGTCCCTTCTGGACCAGGCCAAGGTCTTCCATTTCGGCACCCTGAGCCTGACGGACGAGCCGGTGCGTACCGCCACCCGGAAAGCGGTGGCCTATGCCCGGGAGCGGGGCAAGCGGATCACCTTTGACCCCAACCTGAGAAAACCCCTGTGGCCCGATCTGGAGCAGGCCCGGCAGGAGATCCTGTGGGGGCTTAGTCAGGCGGATGTGGTAAAGATCAGCGATGACGAGGTGGACTTCCTGTGGGGGTGCGGCCCGGAAGAGGGGGCCAGCCGTCTGCTGGAGGAACATGGGGTATCTCTGGCCATGGTCACACGGGGGCCGGAGGGCTGCTACCTGAGCAATGGAAAGGCCAGTGTTTCCGTCCGGGGCCCCAAGGTGACCCCGGTGGACACCACTGGAGCGGGGGATATCTTCGGCGGCAGCGCCGTCAGCCGGCTGCTGGAGCTGGGCCGGGAACCGGCACAGCTGGAGCGGGAGGAGCTGGAGTATGTGGCCCGGTTCGCCGCCACAGCCGCCAGCCTGTCCACCCAGGCGCCGGGCGGCATCCCCAGTATTCCGGACCTGGAGACGGTGCTTGAGAGTATGAGGGAGCAGCGCTGAAACCCGGCAAAGGGATGAGAGGAGATGAGATCAAATGCTCAAAGTGATCATCGCGGATGATGAGGAGCGGGTCTGCCGCCTGGTGCAGGTGCTGGCCGATTGGGAAGCTTTGGGCATGGAGGTGGCGGGCACCGCCTCAAACGGGCTGGAGGCGCTGGAACTGGTGAAAAAGATCCGGCCGGACATCCTCATCACCGACATTCGGATGCCAGGCTGTTATGGTCTGGAGCTGATCCAGCACGCAAAAGAGGAGCTGCCCCAGCTGGAGATCGTGATCATCAGCGGTTATGCCCACTTTGAATACGCCCAGAGCGCCATCAAGCACGGGGTGGGGGATTATCTGCTCAAACCCATTCAAAAGCAGGAGCTGATGGCCACGCTGAAAAAGCTGGGGGACCGCTGCCGTGCCCGGCAGGGGGCGGAACGTGAGGCGGGACAGCTGAGGGAATATAGCCAGGAGGATCTGTTCCGCCTGCGCAACCGGCTGATCCTGGACCTGGCGGAGCGGAGGCTGGAGGCCCCCACAGCGGAACTGCTGGCCCGGGAATACCATTTTTCTGTGAAGCCGGGCCTGCTGCAAATCATGCTGTTGAAGCTGGATTATGATCCGGAGCAGTTTTCAGCGGCCTCAGTGGGCGTGATTTGGGAAAAAGCCAGGAAAATTTTTGAAGAACGGCTGCGCCCGGTGTGCGAGGGGATCGTATTTTACTTCCGGGACGCATGGGGGTGCGCGGTACTTAATTTTTTGCCGGAGCAGCGGGAGGCGCTGCGCAGCCGGATGCGGGAAGGACTCAACCAGCTGGTGGCCCAGCGCTCCCTGTTCGGCCCCATGGAGTGCTCCCTGGGGCTGAGCACCCCGGTGACAAGGACCCAGGAGCTGCCTGAGAGCTTTTGGGAGGCCAGCGATGCGGTGTGTGAACGCCTGGTGGAGGGAAACAGCCGCCTGCTGGAGGGGCGGCCCAGCGCATCCGGGCTGTCCGAGGAAAATTTGCTGGAGCGCTATGGGCGCAGTGTGGAGCTGGTCATGGACACGCTGGGGATTCCCCAGGCGGAACAGGCGGTCCGGCAGCTGGAGGAGGGCGCCATGGCGGTGCCCGATGTGCGCGGCCGGGAGCTGCTGGAGCTGGTGCGTTCAGCGGGAAAGCTGTTTGCCCTGCGGGTGGGAGGAGAGGACGCCCGGCGGGAGTCGGAGGGCTTTGAGCGCCGATGCTTACAGTGTAGCCGCGCCCAGGATCTGTTCCTGTGCCTGGACAGGTTCCAGCGCCATGTGCTGGAGCGGACCATCCAGCGCAGAGAGAATGAGAGCCAGCGGCCCATCCGGGTGGCCAAGCAGTACATCCAGCGCCATTACAGCGAGAATATCACGCTGGAGGATGTGTGTGCCGCCACAGGCTTCAGCGTCAGCTATTTCAGTGCGCTCTTCAAAAAGGAGACGGGAGAGGGATTTGCCAAGTACCTGACGCGGGTGCGGATGGAGCGGGCCAAGGAGCTGCTTCAGGAGACCAACCTGCCGGTGTCGGAAATCTGCACCCAGGTGGGCTATGGCGATTTGAAGCACTTCAATCAGACCTTTAAAAAAGTGACCAGCCTCAGCCCTGGTCAGTATCGGAAGCTGTATGGGTGATGGGACCAAAGCGGTCCGGGGAGAGGAGGAACCGGGATGGATTGGCATCAGCGCCTGAGGTTTCTGTCTGCGCGTGTGGCCTGGGTGGGCGCTGGATTCGGCGCGGCGGCCCTGACCGGAGCGGCAGGGATCGTGGTGGGCGCAGTCACAGGCCGGACAGCCTGGGGCGCCCTGCTGGTGTGCCTGGCGCTGCTGGCCGGCTGCGCCGGGCTGGCCTGGTTCTGGATCATTGTCCCCTATAACCACACAGAGCGGGCCATCCGGGCCTTTTTGGAGGAGTATACCTCCCATCCGGCCCAGGAGGAACAGGCGGCCATCAGCCCGGGGACGGAGCGGCTGCTGGAGCAGGCCCGGGCGGTGATGAACCCATCCCAGCTGTTTCAGCTCAATAAGCGGCAGGCCCAGTATCTGGCCCTGCAAAATCAGATCAACCCGCATTTTCTCTACAACACGCTGGAGAGCATCCGCAGCGAGGCGCTCATTGCCCAGCTGGACAGCGTGGCGGATATGACAGAGGCGCTGGCATCCTTTTTCCGCTATACCATCAGCAAGGTGGAAAATCTGGTGTCGGTGGAGGAGGAGCTGCAAAACTGTCAGACCTATTTCCGCATTCAGCGCTATCGGTTTGGGGAGCGGTTGGAGCTGAATGTGGAGTATGACCCGGAGGATCAGGAAGAGATCTTCCGCTGCCGCCTGCCCAAGCTGACCATGCAGCCCATTTTGGAAAATAGCATCATCCATGGAACAGAGTTGAAGATCGGCACCGGGCGGCTCACCATCCATCTGGAGCGCACCCAGCGCAGGCTGCTCATCCGGGTGTCTGACAACGGCATCGGCATGGATGCGGAGACGCTGGCCCGCCTCAACAGCCGGCTGGGCCGGGGCGGCCTGTCGGCAGTGCGGGAGGAGGGGGAGACCCGGGGCGGCGTGGCCCTGGTCAATGTGGATGACCGCATCCGCCTGCTGTTTGGCAGCGAGTATGGCCTTCATGTCTTTTCCATTCCGGGCAGCGGCACCGATGTGGAGATCACCCTGCCTGCCATCACCAGCGACCGGGAGATCCCCAACCAGGAGGCGCTGTCATGAGAGAGGAGATTTTGCGCCTGGAGCGGGTCACCTGTCTGGAACAGGGCGTGGTGCAGCTGGAAAATTTCAATCTCCAGATTTTCCGGGGAGAGATCATGGGACTTCTTGCGGTGAACAGCCACGGGCTCAACACGCTCCTTGGCCTGCTGCGCCGCCGGCTGCCCTTGCAGCGGGGGTATGTATACTACCGGGAGAAGCAGATCAACGCCTGGGGAAGTGAGATCCCTGGCCGCGGACCCCAGCGCATCGCCATCATCGAAAACCGCAGCTCCCTGGTCTCCGGGATGACGGTGGCCGACAATATTTTTGTGCTGCGCCCCAGCTTTAAAAGCTGGCTGATCCGCCCCGCGCTGCTGCGGGCCCAGCTGGCGCCTGTGCTGGAAAAGCTGGGGGCGGACTTTTCCCCGGATGACTATGTGGACAAGCTGACCGCCTTTCAGCGGTTTGTAGTGGAGATGCTCAAGGCTGTGCTGGGGGGCTGCCGGCTGATCGTGCTGCGAGAGGTGGGGACCTTTATCAGCGACGCGGACCTGTCCCGGCTTCATGAGGTGATCCGGAGATTTGCCCGGGAGGGGGTGGCCTTTCTCTACATCGGCTACCATTTTGAAGAGCTCCGGGAGATCTGTGACCGGACGGCCCTTTTGATCAACGGCACCATTCCCAAGGTGCTGCTGCGGGGAGAGCCGCTGTTTTCCTGCGGCGAGCCTTACCACCGCCTGGTGCAGGCCCAGATGGAGCGCAGGGAACGGCCTGCTCCCGGGGGGGAGGCCGTCTTTCAGGCCAGGCATATCACGGGGGGGATGGTAAAAGATCTGAGCTTTTCCGTCCGGGCGGGGGAGTGTGTGGTGCTCCAGGATCTAAACAATCAGATTTTTGGAGATCTGCTGGCGCTGCTTACGGGAGAGCTGCCCCTGAAAGAGGGAGATTTTGAGCTGTGCGGCCAGCCGTTTTCCCCGGCATACACCCGGAAGATCGCCATCCTGCTGGAACACGCGGACGACTCCATGCTGATGCGGGAATTGAGCGTTCTGGACAACCTGTGCTTCACCCTGGACCACCGTTTGCCGGGAGTGTGGCACGATGCCCGGCTGCGCCGGGGGATCGAACAGGAGTGTGGAGGGCTGTTGGACGCAAAGCTGTTTCAGCTCTGGCCGGAGCAGCTGACAACGGCGCAGAAATATGATTTAGTGTATGCCCGTATCCTGCTGCAAAAGCCCAAGGTGGTCTTCTGTATTCAGCCGTTTCAGGGGGCGGATATGGAGCTGCGTATGCGGATCTGGAACCATCTGGAGCGGCTTTTGGGACAGGGGATCGGGGTGGTGATCCTGGCGGTAAACCTGGCGGACAGCCTGTCGCTGGCCCATCAGCTGGTTCGGGTCCATCGCAGCGCCCCCAATGAAGTGTACAGCCGTAAGGACTTTTCTACCTTGTCCAGCACTGCCCCCTGGGTGGACTTTTATCAGCAGCTTTAGTGTGTTGTGTGGTTTAATTTGAGAGGGAAAACGGACCTGAGGCGTAAAGGACGCAGCTCAGGTCCGTTTTTGTCTCCTTCACAGGGCTGTGGGGGCAGAATTGTGGGACAACAAAAGAATGGAACTGCGCAAGAGCATTGACAAGCTTTTCTGGGCAAGATACAATCAAATCAGGACGACCGGCTGCCCAGGCGGCCGCAACAGAACATCCGGGCATTTTTGCCCGAGAAAAGGCGAAAACGGAGAACGCTATGAGAAAAGATCTGACCACTCGGCTGGAAGAGTTTAAACAGCGCTATGCCGCGCAAGATCAGGTACAGGGACGCACCATCAAACCGCCCGTGGAATTTATCGGCGAAGAGGTTCTGGAGATGGCGGTTGCCGCGCTGCTGCAGGGGGAAAATATCTTGCTCAGCGGGGGAAAGGCCACGGGAAAAAATATCCTGGCGGACAACCTGGCCTGGTTGTTTGCCAGGCCGATCTACACCGTCTCTTTCCATGTGAACACAGACAGCAGCGCCCTCATCGGGACGGACACCTTCGTGGGGGGAGAAGTGCGCCTGCGCAAGGGCCCGGTGGCCCAGGCCGCGCAGAACGGGGGATTCTGCATTTTGGATGAGATCAACATGGCAAAAAATGATGCCGTTGCCGTGATGCACTCTGTGCTGGACTACCGCAGGCTCATTGATGTGCCTGGCTATGAGTGTATCCCCATGCACCCGGCCACCCGCTTTATCGCCACGATGAATTATGGCTATGCGGGGACCCGGGAGCTGAATGAGGCGCTGGTGTCCCGGTTTACCGTGATCCGGATGCCTACCCTCCACGAGCAGCAGCTGCGCCAGCTTTTGCACGCCGATGTGCCTGGCGCGTCGGAAGAACACGTTGAGCGCTGCGTGGGCCTGTTCCTGGACCTGGATCAGAAAGCGGTCAATGGTGAGATCTCCACCCACCCGGTGGATATGCGGGGAATGATCGCCGCGCTGCGGCTGATGACGGACGGAATGCGCCCCAGAGACGCGATTGCCATGGGTATCGTCAACAAATGCTTTGATGAATATGAGCATCAGCTGGTTCAGGATGTTGTGATGACCCGATTTGTCTGACAGGAGAACACCGTGAGTATTGATAGAGAGGAAAGCCTGTTTCTAACTGTTTCCGAGGACCATCGGCCCCGGGAATACCCGGAATATATTCGCATGATGAGCCAGCCGTATCGGAAAGCCGAGGGAATGATCGCGGTATATGAGGGCGTCATTCTGGGCGGGGGAGACAAGCTGTTTGGACTGGACGAGCTGAATTTGTGGCTCAGACGCCACAGGTATGCCGACTATGATATGCATACGCTGCTCCCCATTGCCCATCTGTGCCTGGAGTATGCGGTACGCAGCCGACTGTCCTCTCAGCGGCCGGGGATCCCGGCAATGGGGGAACAGGCGGCCCGGGAGCTGCTGCAGGCCGACCCCCTGCGGCTGCGGTATTCCTCCCGGGGATGGATGACCATTTACTGGCTGACCAAGCAGTTCCCCCAGGCGGCCAATGAGGAAAGCCGCCAGGTCCTGCGGAATTTTACCGGATTTGAGGATGTGCTGGAGCTGTTTTCCCAGCTGATGGAGCGGGTGGGAGAATGCGGGGATGCCAGAGCGTTGGTGGATGTGGCTGTGCTCCTTTATAAAAAGGTGTTTACCCGCTACTTTGCGCCCGACCACAGCCGGGACGAGCTGTCCATGTTTGAACTGTCTGAGGATGACTTGTGGGAGGGGGACCACCCCGACCCGGACGGGCATGATCCCCAGCAGCCGGAGGACCCCCAGCAGGAATTGGTGTACCAGCAGGCCACGGCGGCCACGGCGGAGGCGATCATCTTGCCGGAGGATGCCCTGGCGGCGATTCCGGAGTATCTGGCCAGAAATTTCGGCCCCAGCTTTCAAACCGAGCAGGAGCGCAACGAGATGGAAAATTCCGTCTGCGTGGGAATACACGAGGGGCGCAGGCTGTTGTTTACCGACGGCCTGCCTGAGTGTGCCTATGAGGGGGCAGCTGCCAGTGCGGAGGCCCTTAGAGCGTGCCGGGACGCAAATCTGCGGATGCTGGAGGAGCACAAGGATGCAGCCCGACAGGGAATTCGGAGCATAGAGCAGGCGTTTCGCAACGCGCTGAATTTGAAAAACGACCCGGAGATTTACCGTTCAGACTGCGGCGTATTGGACAACAGCTCCCTGTGGAAGGTGGGCCGCTGCCAGGAACCCAAGCTCTTTCACAAAATATTCCGCCAGGATCAATCCACAGTGGTGGTGGAGCTGCTCATCGATGCCAGCGGCTCACAGGCGGTTCGCCAGTCCATGGTGGCGCTGCAGAGCTATCTGTTCAGCGCGGCATTGAGCCGCATTCAGATCCCCCACCGGGTAATGAGCTACTGCACCTATGGGGACCACACCGTTCTGCGGCGGTTCCGGGATTATGATGATCCTCCCACGGCAGACCAGAAGATCCTGGAGTACCGGGCCACATCCAACAACCGGGATGGGCTGGCACTGGCCGCCGCGGGTGAGGGAATTTTGAAGCGGAAGGAAGACCATAAAATCGTGATCGTCTTCAGTGACGGCCTGCCCAACGATATGGTGAGCGGCCGGAAGCGGTCGGGCACCCCGGAGACCTACGTGGGAGAAGCTGCCATACGGGATACCTGTTCCCAGGTCAGAAAGCTGCGCCGGGAAGGAGTGCACATCATCGGCATCTTCTTGGGAGAGGATCACGAGCTGGAAAATGAGCGGATGATCTATGGCACTTCTTTCCTGCGCATCCGCCGTGCGGAGGACTTTGGCGGCTCCGCCGGAAAACGCCTGAGTGAAACGCTGCTTTTGCTGTAAAAAATCGGCCATCGAAATGAAATACGCGCCGGACAGAACCATGAGTTCTTGTCCGGCGCGCGTTTTTTTAGGGAGCGTCCAGGGGGCACGATCTGAGGCGGCGCTAACTGCTTTTGCGCTCGATCAGCGTCCAGGGAGCCAGCTGGGAAGTGCCGCTCTCCCCGTGAAAAAGGCGGACCAGCAGCTGGGCTGCCATGCGCCCCACATTGTGTTCTTCATGGGACAGGGAGGTGATGGGAAGTACGGAGAGCTCACTGTAGGGGCTGTTGTCAAAGCTGACCACCGCCACATCTTCGGGGATCTTGACCCCTTGCTTCAAAAGCAGGCTGACCAGGCGGGAAGCGATCTCGTCGTTATAGCAGACCAGCGCGGTACAGTTATGGAGCACGTCGGAGGCCTGATCCCAGAAAGCATCGTCAGAGAGCAGCAGGGCCTTGCTCTCTGTGTTGTACCAGAATACCCGCTGGTCATCCAGGGGGAGGCCCAGATCCCGCAGCGCGTTTGCGTACCCGGCGTAGCGCTGAAGACCTTGCAGGTCATCGTTTTTAAAGATGCCGGAAATGGAGCGGTGGCCCTTTTGGTATAAATACTCCACCAGCTGCCGGCTGCCGCCCACATTGTCATCCAGGACGGACAAGCAGTCGGACAGCTCGGGGTATACGCCGTGCATGAAGACCATGGGCACCCCGCGGCTGATCAATTTACGGTAGAGGTCCAGATTGGGATTGGGCAGTCCGGTCTTGGTGCCCTCCACCAAAATGCCGTCGGGCAGCTTCCCGTCCAAAAGGGACTGGAGAATGCGCCGTTCGTTGGAGACCTGGTTCTGAGTGGCATAGAGGGTGGGGGCGCTGTTGTTGGCAGACAGGACGGTTTCGATCTCCCGGAGGATAGAGGGGAAAATATAGTTGCTGATATAGGTGGTGACCACTGCCACCGTTCGCCGGGGAGCATTTGGAGCCTCGCCCCGGGGAAGCACGTGGGAGCCACTGCCCTGTCTGCGTTCGATCAGGCCCTCAGAGGTCAAAAGGGAGAGCGCCTGCCGCACGGTTTGGCGGCTGACGTTGAACTGCTGACACAGGACCTGCTCAGTGGGCAGAAGCATACGCTTTTCGTACAGTCCATCCAGAATATCTCTGCGCAGAGCGTCTGCCACTTGTCGGTACTTATGGGCCATTCTCCCATCCCCCCTGTGGAATCGCTTGTTGTGCTCAGCATACCACACCCGGGAAGAAGATTGCAAGGAGGAGTTCAAATTTTGATGGAACGTCATTTATTCGTACCTATGAAAGGAAAAAATACAACATTTGAGGGGGGAGAGCGGTAGAGCAAAGGATAAAACAGACAGGAGCAGAGCAAAAAAATTATGGGGACAGTGAAACGTTTGACACGGTTTGTATTATTGACAGACATGAAACGAAAAATCATTTCCATACATTAGTTGACAAATGGACGAAAAAGCGGGTATACTCCCGGTAAGAAGTCCGGGAGATCCTGGATCACTGCCGCTCCAGAATGCACTGCTGTGCTCGGAGCAGAATGAGTTGCATTTCCAGGGAGGGCCCCCGGTGATTCCCGGGCCCTCCCTTTTTAATGTATTGGGAAAAAAGACAAATCAACAAAGGAGGATTCGTTACATGGACATTCAGGAAGCCATCCAAAGGGGAGAGGCCTGCCTTGGCATTGAACTGGGCTCCACCCGCATCAAAGCGGTGCTCATCGGCCCGGATCATGCCCCCATTGCCTCCGGGGACTACGGCTGGGAAAACCGGCTGGAGGGAGGATACTGGACCTACCATATGGAGGATGTGTGGACCGGCTTACAGACGGCCTACGCCAATCTGCGCGCAGATGTGAAAAAACGCTATGGGCTGGAGCTGACTGGGGTAAAGGCCATGGGCTTTTCCGCCATGATGCACGGCTATCTTCCCCTGGATGCACAAGGGGAGCTTCTGGCTCCCTTCCGCACCTGGCGCAACACCACCACCGGACAGGCGGCCCAGGCGCTGACGGAGCGCTTTTCCTTCAACATTCCCCAGCGCTGGTCCATTGCCCACCTCTATCAGGCCATGCTCAACGGGGAAGAACACGTAAAGGACATCGCCTATCTCACCACCCTGGCCGGGTACGTCCACTATAAGCTCACCGGACAAAAGGTGCTGGGGGTGGGGGAGGCCAGCGGGATGTTCCCCATCGACAGCAACACCCGGGACTACGACCAGGCCATGGTGGATTCCTTTGACGCTCTGGCGGGCGAAATGGGCTATCCCTGGAAGCTGCGGGACATTCTGCCCCAGGTGCTGTGCGCCGGGGAGGCGGCCGGCCGGCTGACCCCGGAGGGGACGCGGCTGCTGGACCCCACCGGAGCATTGCAGCCGGGTGTGCCCCTGGCGCCCCCGGAGGGAGACGCGGGCACCGGCATGGCGGCCACCAACGCGGTGGCCAAGCGTACCGGCAATGTGTCCGCCGGCACCAGCGTCTTTGCCATGATCGTGCTGGAAAAGGCGCTGTCCAAGGTCTATCCCGAGATCGACATGGTCACCACGCCGGACGGCGCTCCGGTGGCTATGGTCCACTGCAACAACTGCACCAATGAGATCAATGCCTGGGCCCAGGTGTTCAAGGGCTTTTTGGAAGCCCTGGGCCAGACGCCCGACATGAATCAGATTTTTACCGCCATGTTTTCCTCCGCCCGGCAGGGCGAGGTGGATGGCGGCGGGCTGGTGCTCTATAACTACCTGTCCGGCGAACCCATTACCAACCTGGAAGAGGGACGGCCCCTGCTGGTCCGAGGGCCGGATGCCCAGCTGACCTTTGCCAATTTCATGCGCACGCAGCTCTATTCCGCCCTGGCTACGCTGAAGATCGGCCTGGATATCCTGGCCCAGGAAGAGGTGGCTGTGGATCGCCTGCTTGGCCACGGAGGATTTTTCAAGACCCCGGTGGTGGGCCAGAAGATCCTGGCTGCCGCGGCGGGCGCTCCGGTGTCTGTGATGGAGACGGCCGGGGAGGGCGGCCCCTGGGGCATGGCCCTGCTTGCCGCCTACATGGTCAATAAAGAGGCGGGAGAGCGCCTGGAGGACTATCTGGACGCCAAGGTATTTGCTGGACAGCAGGTGTCCACCCAGATGCCGGACCCGGAGGAACAGGCTGGGTTTCAAACATTCCTGGCCCGCTACACCCATATGCTCCCGGTGGAACGGGCTGCGGCAGAACAGAAAAATGGATAAAAACAAAGTGCCGCCGAGCAGGTCTGCTGTCCGGCGGCCGCTTGGAAAGGAGCCATATTATGCTGGAAGAACTGAAGAAGCAGGTCTGTGAGGCAAATCTGCTTTTGCCTAAGCATGGGCTGGTCACCTTTACCTGGGGCAATGTGTCCGGGGTGGACCGGGAGCGGGGACTGATGGTCATCAAGCCCTCAGGCGTGGAGTATGACGGCATGAAGCCCGAGGACATGGTGGTGGTCAGCCTGGAGACCGGCGAGCGGGTGGAGGGAAACTATAAGCCTTCCAGCGACACGGACACCCACCTGGCCCTTTATCGGGCGTTTCCAGCCCTGGGAGGCGTAGTCCATACCCACAGCCGCTGGGCCACCTCCTTTGCCCAGGCGGGCAGGGGCGTGCCTGCCATGGGAACCACCCAGGGGGACTATTTTTACGGAGAGATCCCCTGTACCCGGAAGATGACCCCGGAGGAGATCGCGGGCAAATATGAGCTGGAGACGGGCAACGTGATCATCGAGACCTTCCGTGAGCGGAAGATCGACCCCGCCCAGGTGCCTGCGGTGCTGGTCCACAGCCATGGGCCCTTTACCTGGGGGACAGACCCATTTAACGCCGTCCACAACGCCGTGGTGCTGGAGGAAGTGGCCTTCATGGATTTCCACGCCATGGCGCTTACGCCGGGACTTCCACCCATGCAGCAGGAGCTGCTGGATAAGCACTACCTGCGCAAGCATGGACCTGGGGCCTATTATGGCCAGGGTTAGGGAAGAAGCGCCGGGGCGCAGCCTCAGAGATGGGGAAGAGCCCCCGAAAATAAGAAAATGAGAAACGCGGAACAAGTTGCGCTGCGTTTAAAAACGGGCACGTTTCCAAAGGAAACGTGCCCGTTTTCTATAAAATAGGAAAAGTGGGAGGCGGCCCTTATGACTGCTTTTCTACCCGCAGATAGAGGGAGGGAGAGCGGGAATAGGTAGCCAGACTCACGGCCACCAGCGCAATACCGCAGGCCAAAGTGCCTGGCACGGCGGAGCCAAGGCCAAAGGGCTCGCCCGCCAGCTTCCATCCCACACAGACCACAAAACCGGAGATCATAGCGGCGACAATGCCGGCATGGGTGGCCTTTTTCCAAAAGAGCGCGGCAAAAGCAGGCAGGCCGGCCGCTGCGGCGTAAAAGCTCCAGGCAAACATCAGGATATTGTAGGCATTTTTAATGTATAAAGCGATGACCAGAGCCCCCAGGGGCAGGACGATGGAAAAGGCGCGGGAGAGGAAAATCTCGGTGCGCTCCTGCATATTGGGCCGGATGGTTTTGCCGATATCGTGCACGCAGGTCTGGACGGAAACCAGCAGATAGCTGTCCGCGGTAGACATAATGACGGAGAGCACCCCGGCCAGGGCCAGGCCCGTGAGGCCAACGGGAAGGATCTTGATGGCCAGGGCGGGCACGACGGCGTCGGTGGAGCCGTATTGCGCAAGAACGTCATCCCCGATGATCTGCCGGGCCACCACGCCCATGAAATACACCAGGAGGATGGTCACACCATACACGGCAGTGCCCAGAAACATCCCCCGCTTGGCTGCCCGCCGGTCCCGGGCGGCGAAAGCCCGCTGCCACATTTCCGCGCCGGCCATGGTAAAGACCAGGTAGGTCACAATATCGCCCAGAATGCTGCCGTCCACGTAGGGAGTGGCCAGAGCAGGGTCCAGATTGGCGACAAAGTTGGAAAAACCGCCCACATGGAGCAGTGCCGCAACGGGGATGAGGATGTAGACAAAGATGATCAGCATATAAAATTGCAGCACATCAGTATAGACCACGCCGAACAGGCCGGAGGTAGCCGTGTACACCATAAATACCACACAGGCGATGAATGCCCCCGCCTCATAGGACAGCCCGACCTCTCCCCCCAGCATTTTGATAATGGTGGCGGTAGCGGTCACCTGGGAGGCCACCGTCCCCATCATGGCAAAGGCAATCAGGGCGGAGAGGATGAGCTTGGCATACTTCCCAAAGCGCATCTCAAACAGCTCGGGGATGGAGGTGAGATTATACGCCATGCCGATGTCGGAAATTTTGCCCGCCAGACCGGAAAAAATGAACATCCCCAACAGATAGGGGACCGCGGTAAGGATGGCTTTGAACCCGTCAGAGTAGGCGACCCCGGCCCGGCCCATCAAACCGCTGCCGCCAATGATGGTGGCACAGACCGTTGCCATCAGGACCAGCGGGCCAAAGGAGCGCCCGGCTACGTAGTAGTCGCCGGTATTTTTGATTCGGCGCACCGAATAAACGCCCACCAGTACCATCAGCAGAAGATAGGCACCGATGATGACAAGATCCCATAGGCTCAGCAGACTATGATCCATAAAAAACCCCCATTCCGCCGCGGTATACGGCACAAATTATGCCATGGAGCCGCTGACGGAATGGAGGGCAAGCGGGCAACACATCCTTGATGGAAACGTCTCTGGGCTGTGTGACTGGTACCCCGATATCCGCCTTTGGACCATGCGCGGTTCACGCGGGGAGGAACAAAAGGGCCTGCTTCTGTCCTCTCAGTGTGAACGAATACATTTATTATACCGGATAATGGGGGAATGTGTCAAACGGCCGGGGTCGGACAAAGCCTGCTGGGGCGCAGGAGCTACTGGATCTGGGCCAGCGCCTGGACGACACGGGTATATTCCGCCTCCAGCAGACCCAGCTTGCTTGCCGCTGCCGGAAGATCCTGCCGGCGCAGGTCGTCCACCATTTGAGTGGCCTGCCGGAACAGGGCCTTCATAGACAAATTTCCCGACAACCCTTTCAGGGAGTGGGCTGCCGTGTAGGCCAAGTCAATATCCTGCTGGGCCAGGCCCTGCTTCAGCTGGGAGAAGCACGGGTCATCGGGAAAGCGGAGCAGGAATTTCATGGCCAGGCTTTCGTTGTGGTTGAACCGGGCCAACATCTCGTCTACGTCCACATCGGCGCCGGCCAACTGAGTTTTTATACGTTCGTCCATGGTTTGTTGCCTCCTGTACAATATTTAGGGGTCAAGCTGTTAGTAAAGAAGATTCGCCTTGCCGGAACTCACTTGTCGCTTCCGCTTTCTGCGGGGGCTTTGCCGGATGAATTTCGGCTGTGGTCCCATTCCCCCATCAGCTTTTGCAGGGTCTGGCTCAAAACTGTGCTGTCAATGGGCTTGGACACATGGTCGTTCATGCCCGCCTGGGTGGTCCGGGCGATATCTTCCGCAAACGCGTTGGCGGTCACGGCAATGATGGGGACGAAAGGGGCATCCTCCCGGTCCAGCTGTCGAATGGCGCTGGCCGCCTGGCAGCCGTCCAGAATGGGCATCTGCATATCCATCAAAATGGCGTCAACGGAATAGAGCGGAGCACTTGCAAAGACCTGAACCGCCTGCTGACCATTGACCGCGGGCAGGACCTTGGCGCCGAAGTCCATCAGGATCTCGGTGAGGATCTCCCGGTTCAATTCGTTATCCTCCGCCACCAGAATGGTGCGGCCCTCCCACTGAAAGGATTCGGGACAGGCCGGGGCAGGCTGGGAGGGGGTATGTTCTGCCGGAGGCGCTGCTTCCAGCGGGAATGTGACTGTAAAACGGGAACCCTGCCCCAGTACGCTTTCCACCCCGATCTCCCCGTTCATCTGCTGGACCAGCCCCTTGACGATGGGCATACCCAGCCCCGTGCCGATGGTGGAGTGGGAGGAGAACGCGGTTTCCCGGGCGTAGGGCTCAAACAGGTGCTCCAAAAAGCTGGGTGACATTCCAATGCCGGTGTCCTCCACCACGATCTGGTACTTGCTGTGCTTCTGAACGTCAAACTGCCTGGCCTCCAGGTGGATGGTACCGCCGGGATTGGTGTACTTTATGGCGTTGGACAGCAGGTTGTTGACGATTTGCGTGATTTTTTTGGCATCCCCAATGACGTTGGGCTCCCGCAGGTCCATGTGGACCGTCAGGACCTTCCCCTCCTCCTGGGCCCGGTCCCGGAAGATATCGGCTGTGTTGACCAGAAGCGCCTGCAGATCCACAGCCTGCTGATTGAGGTCGGCCTTTCCGGCGTCAAGCTGGGACAGATTCAAAATGTCATGGATGAGCTCCAAAAGCTGCTGGCCGGCAAACTGGATTTTCTTCAGGTATTCGGGAAGCTTTTCCACATCCCCGGAAGCGTAGCTCTTTTGCGCCAGAGCGCAGCAGCCGATGACGGCGTTCAGGGGCGTGCGCATATCATGGGACATCCGGCTGAAAAATTCCGATTTGGCCTGGGTGCTTTTCTGGGCTGTGTCCAGGGCGTTTTGCAGGATAAGGGTGGCTTGCAGCTCCCGCCGCTTTTCCTCATCCACATCCCGGAAGCAGAGAATGACCGTGTCGGGCGCCCGCTCCCGGTCGTAAAGGGTCCGGATGTTGACCCAGCGGTATGTGCCGTCAAACAGGCGCTGATAATCCCCGCCGTAGTCCGCGATGCCCTGGTCCATGCGCTGGCAGATGCTCTCCAGAGAGAAGCTGACCTCAAAGGCCCGGTAGGTGCTGGGCTTGACCAGCGGCTGCATGGTGGCCAGCAGCGCCGAGTAGCTGCCTTTTTTCGGCAGCTTATCTACCAGGTCTTGATACATTTTAATGGCCTCATAGGTTCCATCCCGAACGTTGACCCGGTAAATGGAGTAAAAGGAGTCACCCAGCATATGGGCCGTGTCGTCCGCTTTTTTCATGCTGCGGCTGCGCAGGGCATCCAGGATGGTCATATAGGACAGCACCAGGAACAAGACAAGGGCCAGTCCCGCCATCACGTAGACGACGGTGTTCTGCTCGCCGATGAGGATGGACTGGGCGGGGATAGTCAGGATCACGGTCCAGCCGTTGTCCATCGTCTGGTAATAAATTCCCCGGGAAACCCCCTCGGTATCTACAACAAAGGCATCGTAGGCCAGAAGGGAGCCGTCCTTGATGCCGCCCATGATGTAATCCGTGTAGGCCTGCAGAGACTGCTGCTGGATATCCCACTTGGTTTTGGAATAAATGAGCTGTCCGTTCTGGTCACAGAGGAAGTAGGAGCAGTCCTTGGGCAGCGTCTGGGCGGTGTTGTGAAGCGACTCATTTTGGATATACACGTCCATCGCCAGCACGCACCCCTCCCGTTCCAGGGCCTTGGAGATGGTCAACACCATTTGCCCGGTGATGGCGTCGGGATAGATCTCCCCCCGCACGGCCTGTCCGCCGCCCTGGATGGCCAGGCGATACCAGGAAGTATCTTCGTATGGGTATGTGGCATCCCCCTCCCAGGGATTGGCAGCTATGATCTCCCCATCGATCACGGCGTAAAAGTCCACCAGCCCCTCTCCGATGGTATCGGCCAGCTTAGAAAAATAGCCGGACAGCCAGGTCTGGATGTCTGCGGAGCTGCCGCCGTTTTGGAGAAGGTCGTCTATAAACTGGCTGGCCAAAATGAGGTCGTTCTCCAGGGTGCTGACGTTCAGCTCCTCTTCCACCGCGTAGCTGTGGACCAGGGACATTCCCAGACTTTGGGCGTTTTGAAGCAGCTTGACACGTACCAAAAGAATGGCGAACACAAGCAAAGCCGCTACAAAAACCAACAGGGCCACATTGAGGAGATTGCCATGCAATTTGGGAAGCTTGCGTACCTTCATAAAAAAGCGCTCCTGCCGTTTGAACTGTATGTCCTCATTTCCATGAGCCGGGCAGGTGTGGGGAGAAAAAAACGCCCTGCCTCCGGTGGAGAGACAGACCTTTGCACCAGGGCCCGTGAAATGAGACGATTTCCAGCTTGATCATCTGGAATACAACATTATTTTAAACAGACTTCTCATCTTTGTAAAGGCAAATTGGCCCAGGGCCGCAAGGCTGACAGGGAAAGAAGCTGCACCCGGGACAAAAGATTGTCCCGAGTGCAGCTTGTGAAGAAGGCCCTCCTGCAAGGAGTTCCGCCGCTCGCAGGCGGCGGAATAAATTTTAATTCCGTCATTTCCGGCGACATGTGCGTCGGAAATGACACTTCTCACGCAAGGTGGGCCGACTTTTCCAAAAGGAATCGAGGCCCATCTTGCGTGCAATCTTTCTCGAAAAAGTGGCACAGCCACTTTTTCGATCGTCTTTACCCGGGACAAAAGATTGTCCCGGGTGCAGAGGAGGAAGAACTCAGGCCAGGCCCAGCAGCAGATAGGCTGCGGTGCCAACCACGCCGGAGCCGAAAATGACGGTGATGGCGTTGAGGCGGAACTTGCGCAGAAGGACGAGGGCGCCTACAAAAATGACTCCTTCGATCCAGCGGAAGTTGGAAAGGACCACGCCGGACAGGTCGGACTGAAACAGCCCCAGCAGCAGGATGGACAGACCGGCGGAGGCGATCAGGGCGACCACCGCCGGGCGCAGGGCAGACAGCACGGTCTGTACCCCGCTGAAGTTGCGGTATTTATAGTAGAAGTGGGCCAGAGCCAGGCAGATAAAGAACGAGGGGATGATGCATCCCAGCGTACACAGCAGCACGCCGGGAACCCCGGCCAGACGCATTCCCACAAAGGTGGCGGAGTTGATGGAGATAGGCCCAGGAGTCATCTCCGCAATGGTAATGAGGTCAGTAAATTCCGCCAGGGTCATCAGACCGTGAATGTCCACGATCTGATTTTGGATCAGGGGGATGGCGGCGTAGCCGCCGCCCACGCTGAACATACCTACCTGGATAAAGGCCAGGAACAGCTGATGTAAAATACCCATTTTAAGCGACCACCTTTCGGCTGCTGTGCAGCTCCAGCATCAAATCCAACAGACCCACCACCAGGCAGCACAGAATGACCACCATGGCGTCCACGCCCAGCAGTACCTTGCCCACAAAAGCGGTAGCCATCAGCGTGATGTAAAGGAAACGCCGGGTTTCCACAACTTTTTTCGCCAGGTTGAGCACCACGTCAAAAATGACCGCCGCCACGCCCGCACGCATGACCTGAAGGGCAATGGCAATGATATGATTGGAACGGAACTGGGTGTAAAACAGAGAAATGACCGAAATGATCACCATGGGAGGCAGCGCGGTGCCCAGAATAGCTACCAGGGAGCCGATCACCCCGTACATCCGGTAGCCGAGGATGACAGAGGCGTTGATGGGAATGGGGCCGGGGGAGGACTGGGCGATGGCGGTGATGTCCAGCATCTCTTCCTCTTCCAGCCAGTGAAGCTCTTCCACAAATTTCTTTTTCATCAGCGAGACAATGACAAAGCCGCCGCCAAAGGTGAATGCGCTGAGCAGGAAGGTGGCTTTGAACAGCTGCAACAGCATCCGTGCCGGGTTTTCCTTCGTTTTCATTGGAGAGTCCCCTTTCTCGTGTGTCTGTTTTTCCTGAGGTGGGCTTATCATAGCACAGTTTTTTCATAAAGAAAAATTCTTTATCTTTATTTATATATAAAACTATGTTATGATTGGGCGGGGAGGGATGAAGATGCTGGATTTTCGGATGGAAACCTTTTTGGCGGTTTGCCGGCATATGAATTATACAAAAGCGGCCCAGGAGCTGAATCTGACCCAGCCCGGGGTGTCTCAGCACATCCGCTGGTTAGAGGAGCAGTATGGGGTCAAGCTGTTTCAGTATGCCAATAAGCACCTCTCCCTGACTGAGCAGGGGGAAAGACTGCGCAGCGTGGCCCTGACCATGAAGCACGATACCCAGAGCCTGCAGCGCAGCTTCCGGGAACCAGGTCCTATGGCATACCGCCTGGTCATGGGCGTGACGCCCACGGTGGGGATGTACCTGATTCCCCGCCCGCTGGCCCGCTATCACCGCCGGTACCCGGAGGCGCCCATTACCCTGCGTGTGTCCAATACCCAGAGCCTGTGCCAGGGGCTTGACCAGGGGGAGCTGGATTTTGCCATTGTGGAGGGATATTTTTGCAAAAGTGACTACGACTGGCTGCTCTATCGTCATGAGCCCTATCTGGCGGTATGTGGAGCGAACTATTCCTTTGCGCGGCAGCCGCGGGTATTGTCTGACCTGTTGGGGGAAACCCTGATCATACGGGAGCCGGGTTCCGGGAACCGGGAGATCATCTCCCGGGCGCTGAGCCGGGGAAATTTGTCGGTACAGGACTTCCGTAGTGTGATAGAGGTCAGCGACATGAACGTGTTAAAAGAGATGCTCCTTTTGGGATGTGGCGTGGGCTTTCTCTATCAGGCGGCGGCCCGGCCTGAGATCGAGCAGGGAAAGCTGCGGGAAATCCCCCTGGAAGATTTTCAGGAGAGCCATGATATCACGTTCCTGTGGCGAAAGGGCAGCGTATTTGCCCCCTGGTATCAGACCCTGCACCAGCTGCTCTCCCTCCTGGAGGAGGAAAATTCCCCTGGGGAGGGCGGGGACAGTTGACAGGGAAATAGAAATTCGCTATCCTAAAAGCTGTAAGCCAATGAGAGCGGCGGAAGAATGGGAAGCTTCCACCCTGGGAGTATGGCTGCCATATCAAATGAGATGTGATCGCAAGAGGAGGTAGTACCCCAATGAGTCAAAAGCAACCCAGTATTCCCCAAAGCGAGGTTACCCGGGTAAAGGGATTGGGCTTCCTGTGGGACAAGCGCACCCCGGACAAATTTAACGGACGAGTCATCACCCGAAACGGAAAGATCACGGCCAAGGAGTGCCAGACCGTAGCGGAGGCGGCCCGGCGCTTTGGCAGCGGCGAGGTGGCCATGACCACCCGTCTGACCATGGAGATCCAGGGCGTGCCCTTTGAGAACATTGAACCCCTTCGCCAGTTCCTGAAGGAGGAGGCCGGGCTGGAGACCGGCGGCACCGGGGCGAAAGTGCGCCCGGTGACAGCCTGTAAAGGCACCACCTGCCAGTACGGCCTGATCGACACCTACGCCCTGTCGGAGAAAATTCACCAGATGTTCTACGTGGGCTATGGACAGGTGAAGCTGCCCCACAAGTTTAAAATTGCCGTGGGCGGCTGCCCCAACAACTGCATGAAGCCTGACCTGAACGATGTGGGCATTGTGGGGCAGTGGGTGCCCCAGGTGAACGAGGAGCTGTGCAAAAACTGCGGCCTTTGTGAAAAGGAGTGCCCCATCGGTATGGTGAAGATAGCCGACGGCAAGGCAGTCATCGATGCGCAGGGCTGTAACCACTGCGGCCGCTGTATCCGCAAGTGTCCCTTTGAGGCCATTGAGACCCAGACAAACGGCTACCTGGTCTATCTGGGCGGCCGCTGGGGCAAGCGCACCGCTGTGGGACGGCCCCTGAGCGTGATCATTTCCAGCGAGGAGCAGGTGCTCGCCCTGGTGGAGAAGTGCATCCTCCTGTTCAAGGCCTACGGCCAGCCCAAGGAGCGGTTTGCCGATACCGTCACCCGGCTGGGCTTCGACAAGGTGCAGGAGATGCTTTTGTCGGACGAGCTGTTGGAGTGCAAGGCTGAGATCCTGGCACAGTAAAAAATGATAAAATAAAAATCCCCCGGCCAAGCCGGGGGATTTTTATTTTGTGTAAATAGGTAAGAGGGAGGCAAGGATCTCCTCGACCCGCCTGCATGAGAGGGAAAATTGTCCCTTCAGTTCATCCACGGCGTTTTCCATGATGTAGGCCTGACCGGCCTGGCGCAGCATGGGCAGATCATTGTAGTTGTCCCCAAAGGCCATGACCTCTTCCTGGGAGATGCCCAGGGCGGCGCACAGCTGTCGCAGGCCCGTCCCCTTGTCTGCCAGGGTGAAGTCCAGCCACTTCTCCCCGGCCACGGCGCACCGGAATTCGCCGCCCCAGCGGGGGGAGAGGAGGGGCTCAATGGAAACAGCGCCCTCCCGGCAGTAGGCGGACACTTTTATGAGTTCTTCCTCAATGTCCTCCGGAGCGGAGAGAAGCGTCGTGTTGTTGCCCACAAAATACCGGATGTGATCCACAATGTCCGCTTTCTTTGGGCACAGGTAGCTGGTATTGGCGCCGGAGATCAGGACTTCACAGGAGTCAATGTCCAAAATCTCGTGACAAAGGGCCAGCGCCCGGTCCTGAGGCATGGGGGTTTTGGATAAAACAGGTCCGGGGCTGCCCGGCCCATACACCACCGCCCCGTTTTCACAGATGTAGCTCAGCTCCCCGGCCACCGGGGCAAAGAGACGGCGCAGGCTGCTGTACTGCCGCCCGCTGGCGGGGCAAAATAAAATTCCCTTGTTCCGCAGACGGTGGATTTCCCCAAAGACAGCCGGGGAAATTTCCGTCTGGTCCCCGTGAAGGAGCGTCCCGTCAATGTCGCTGGCAATCAGTCGGATCATGGACGTTCCTCCTGGGCCGGAAACAGCGGTAGAAGCTGTTCCAGGGTTTGGATGTTGTGGTCCCCCGCCTGATGGAGGGCGGCGTCGCCAAAGGCAACGGTGCCCATTCCCGCGGCTCGGCCGGCCTGGATTCCGGCCAGGGCGTCGTCCACCGCCACGCACTGGGCGGGCGGGACCTCCAGCAGCCGGGCGGCGGTGAGAAAGACCTCAGGGTCTGGCTTGGAGCGGGTGATCATGGTGCCGTCCGCCACCGCATCCAGCAGCCGGCCCAGGCCTGTGCGCTCCAGGATGAGGCCAGCGTTTTTGCTCCCCGAGGCCAGAGCCAGCCGGTAGCCCCGTTTCCGCAGCGTCTGAAGGACGGCGGCGGCCCCGGGGGTGGTGTGTTCCGGGGTGAGGGCGGAGAGCATGGCCTGGTAGCGGGCATTCTTTTCCCGGGCAAAGGTCTCTTTTTCTTCCGGAGAATAGGCCCGGGGGGACCGCTCCAGCACGATTTCCAGACTGTCCATCCGGGAAACGCCCCGGCAGCGGTTGCCCTGTTCGGGGGTGAAGGGAATGTTTAAACGGTCCGCCAGTTCTTTCCAGGCCTGATAATGGAGGGCGTCGGTATCCACCAGCACTCCATCCAGGTCAAACAGCACGGCGCGTATCATAGGTTCAACTCCTTTGTTTAGATGCTGGTGTCCTGGTACTCAGAGGGGCTCATCCCCACCATCTTTTTAAATGTGGCGGAAAAATAGGTGATATCCTTGTACCCTACCTGCTCCGCCACCTCATAGACCTTTAGGCGGCAGTCCCGCAGCAGCTCCATGGCCTTGTGGATGCGGTAGCGGGTCAGATAGTTGAGCAGGGTGTAGTCTGTCTCCTTTTTGAACGTGTGGCTGAGGTGCCCTTCGCTCAGCCCCAGGTGCTGGGCGATCTCGCCCACGGTGATGTTGGGGTCAGAATAATGGGAGCCGATGTAGTCCATGGCCTGGAGGACATATTTGCTCTTGTCCCCCTTTTTGAGACCAAGGATGGGGGCTGCCGCCCCCTTTTCCCCCTCCTGAAGCTCCATGCGCTTTCGCAGGGCCTGCACCGCCTGCTCCAGCTCCCCGTCGTGGAAGGGCTTGAGCAGGAAATCCACCGCCCCCAGACGCAGGGCGCTTTGGGCGTAGGAGAAGCTGTCATAGGCGGTGAGGATGATGACATAGGCGTGGTTTCCCCGTTCCCGCAGCTGACGGAGCATCTCAATGCCGTCCATTTTGGGCATTTTCAGGTCGGTGATGATGAGGGAGGGGGCGTACCGCTCCACAGCGGCCAGGGCCTCTTCTCCGTTGGCGGCTTCCCCCACCACCACGCAGTCCAGGGCGGCCCAGTCCACCGCCAGCACGATGCCCTTGCGGATCATCTCTTCATCTTCCACCACCAGCACCTTCAGCATTCCGGTTCCTCCTCTCGGCGCAGGGGGAGGGTGGCCGAGACCACCGCGCCCCGGCCCAGCGGGCCGGCGGACAGGTACAGGCCAAAGTCCTCCCCATAATATTTTCGCAAAATCGTGTCCACGTTGTAAAGCCCCAGATGTCCCCGGGACAGCTCCCGGCTGCGGTGGGCGTAGGCCCCGGTCATATCCTGGGGCAGACCCTTTCCGTTGTCCGTTACAACAATTTTCAGCAGAGTTTCCCCCACCCGCTCCGCCTGTATCTGAATGTGGCCGTCTTCCACCCCGTCCAGGCCGTGGAGAATGGCGTTTTCCACAATGGGCTGGAGTATCATTTTGGGCACCAGACAGTCCTCCAGCTCCGGGGGGATCTCCGCATGGAAAGAAAAGGCCCCGGAGAGACGGATTTTTTGGATCTCTATGTACCGCTGCAAGATCTCCACCTCCCGCCGGAGGGGAACAAACTCCTCCGGGGAGATGCAAAAGCGCAGAATATCCGCCAGATTGGTGGACATGAGGGCCACCTGGGGGACCTGGTTGATCTTGCTGATCCACTTCATGGTGTCCAGGGTGTTGCACAGAAAATGGGGGTTCAGCTGGGCCTGAAGCATACGGATCTGGGCCTGATTCAGCTCTCGCTGGTTTTCCACCAGCTGTTCCTGGTTGTGCTTGAGAGCCACCAGCATACCGTTGAACCGCTGGGCAAGCTGCCCCAGCTCGTCATTTTGGTAGGGCGGCACATAGACATCCAGATTGTTGTGGGCCACCTCTCCAATGGCGCTGTGGAGCCGCTCGATGGGATAAAACATCTGCCGGCTTAGCCGCAGTCCCATAAGGATGGAAATGACCACGCACACCAGAGCGCTGCCCACCGTTACGGTGGTCAAAAGTCCCCGGGTGGATTGGTTGAGCGCTTGAGGGAGCTGGAGAACGGCATATAGGCCCATCTCCTCCTGGAGGGCTGTGCCATAGGCAAATTCATCCCCCTCCTGGTGAAGGGCTTCCCCCGCCAGAAGCTGCTCCCGCAGCCGGGGGGCCAGCGTATCGGCCAGGGCGGACTGGGAGGCGTATACAGGCCGCCAGTATTGGTTGAGCAGCAGCAAATCGTTCTGGCTTCCGTAGGTCCCGTCCAACAGCTGGTGAAAGTCGTCCCGGGTCATGGTGATGACCAGATAACCCGCATCCCGGCCATCAGGTGTGGTGAGGTGGGCGGCACCTTGGAAAAGGGGGGCGCTGTTCCCCTCGCCGCTGCCCTCCACTTGGGAAAAGACCAGCCCGTCACTTTGCCGGGCGGCGTGGAGCACCCCCCAGTGGATGGGCATCTCCTGATAGATGGGGAAGCTCTGAGTGGAGTAGCGCCAAATTCCCTCCCGGTCATAGAGGTCAAACTGGGCGCTGGAACGGCTGCCCTCGGTGGCGCTGTACAGCTCGCTGTATACCATGGCGCTGTCCTGCTGCCCCTGGGCCAGGGCGGGAGCCACATAGGGGCTGGCCTGGAGCGCCAGGGAGGTTTGGCGGAACCCGGCATACAGGCCGTCCAGGACCGAGATGACGTGGTCAAGCTGTTCCTGGGACTCCTCCTGTGCCTGGGTGTCCATGCGCAGGCGGAAGATCTGCAGCAGCATGGCCGAGCACAGCAGCAGGGGAAGCAGGGAGGCCAGAAGAAAACCGGCAAATAGCCGGGTGCGGAAAGAGTGTCTCAGCTTCACGGCTGTTCCCCTCCTCCCAAGAAAAAGGCCCAGGACATGAGAACCCCGTTGTGGTGTTCGCTGGCCCAGGAGATGTCATAGTCCACCAGGGAAATTTCGGACAGGGGGAGAAGCGCTTGGGAATGGTCCGGGACAGACCGGATGGGCCTGCGGGAAAAGGACTCCTCCATCCGCCGCTGGACGTCTTCCCCGGAGATGAAGTCCAGAAACAGCTGGGCATTTTCCGGGTGGGGGGCGTTTTTCACCATGGCGCCCCCGTCGGGGACACAGCTGGTGCCGTCTGCCGGATAGACCAGGGCGATGTCATCCCCGGCCGCCACCCGCTTCAGGGCGGTCTCCTCCAGGGTGATTCCCACAAGGTCGGTGCCGCTGGCCACTGAGGTAAGCACATCCCCGGAGCTGCTCAGCTGCCGCCCGTCCAGGCTGACGGCAAAGGCCATCAGGGTATCATCCACATCGCCGCCGACAGCCCGGAGCAGGGTGACCAGTCCGGTAAAGGAGGAGCCGGAGATGCTGGGGTCGCAGAAGGCGATGCGCCCCTGCCAGGCGGGGGAGAAGAGGTCCTGCCAGGCGGTGAGACGGCCCTGGGGGACAAGCTTGGTATTGTAGATAAGGACCACGGGCAGGGCAGAGAAAGGAGTCCACAACCCATCGCTGGAGCGCATGGAGGGGGTCAGCAGCGCCCAGTCCTGACAAAAGTAAGGGGTGAAGCAGTCGCGGTAGGCCTCCAGGCTGTCCACGCCGCCCCCGAACATCACGTCCGCTTTGGGGCGGTCCTTTTCCTCAGCCAGCCGCTCCAGCAGCTCGTTGGTCCCTCCGGGCACAAGCTCCACCCAGATGCCGGTGCGCTCCTCAAATTCTTTGATGATGGGCTGATAGACTTCTTCCTTGTGGGAGGTGTAGACCACCAGCCGATCTTCCTCAGAGGGCACAAAGGCGGAGAGGGCCGGGGCACTGCGTTCCAGCGCGCAGCCTGACGCTGTCAAAAGGCAGGCCAACACAAGACTGAGTAAGCGCCGCCTGGCAGGTATGTTCAAAGGGCCCTCCCTCCTTTCTGAGCTTCTCTTGTGAATTTTTACTCATTATAGCACAATATGACCTCTGTGTTCATCCAAATTTCACCAAGAGTGCAGGGGAACGCAAAAAAACGCAGTTTTGTCCCCTGTTCATCAGCCGCATTTCCGCATACAATAAAAATAACCATACAGGCTGAGAAAAACGGCTTGTGTTTTAGTGAAAATGATGAAGGAGGATGTAAAAACATGAAACGGATCGTCTCTTTGCTCCTGGCCGCTTCCATGTCCCTGGCCCTGGTGGCCTGCGGCGGGACCGGCTCTACCACCCAGAGCGGAGGCTCGGCCAGCGCCGGCTCTGCCAGCTCCTCGGGGACTCAGACCCCGGAAGCGCTCACCCCAACCCAGCAGATCATCCAGGAGGCCCAGGGCATGACCCTGGAGGAACTGGCCAAGAAGGCCATTGAGGAGTCCAACGGCAAGATGTTCTACGGCGTGGGCAACTCCAGCCGCGGCAAGAGCGCCCTGCCCCTGTTCATTGAGTATCTGCAGACCATCGACCCCAGCTATACCCTGGAGTTTGAGTGGCAGCAGCCCAAGAACAACAAGATCTTCGATCAGCTCACCGCCGACTCCCTGAAGGACACCGGCACCTTTGCCATGACCCTGATCCAGGACGGCAACCAGATCGAGTCCAAGATGGTCCAGACCGGCATTCTGGACACCTTCATCCCCAAGGACTGGGCCGACGCCAACGGCACCACCGCCGAGGAGTATGAGGGCTATCTGCCTCTCCAGACCCTGAACAAGATCTTCATGTACAACAACACCGGCTCCAAGACCTATGACAACTGCTGGGACTTTGTGGCCGAGGGCGAGCACGGATTGTTCATGGACATCGACTCTGAGATCGTGGGCAAGAACTTCCTGTATATGCTCACCCGGGACGACTACTCCGCCATGCTGAAAGAGGCTTTCGACGCCCTCAGCGCTGAGGAGCAGGCCTACTTCCAGCCCACTATCGACGCCATGGCCTCTGAGGCCGAGAGCCTGGGCCTGGGCGAGAACGGCAAGTATGCCCTGGCCTGGATCAAGCTCTGGGTTGGCAGCTACAACGCCCAGACCGACGACGGCCCCATCTGCAACACCCTGGTGGACCAGTCCGCCACTGACCAGTTTGGCCTCATTGTGTACTCCAAGCTGCGCTCTGTGGAGGAGTCTGCCTCCGTGTCCAAGAACAACATCACCGTGGCCGCTTACAATGACGGCTACACCGGCATGGGCGGCTTTGGCTACTGCCACTACCTGTTCGTCACCGACAACAGCCCCCTGCCCTGGACCGCCTGCGCCTTTATCGCCTACATGACCTGCACCGCCGACGGCTTCTCCGCCTGGGGCAAGGACATCGGCGGCTACTCCTCCAACCCCAATGTGGCCGCTGAGAACGAGGAGATCTATCACCACCAGACCGGCGGCATGGCCGAGGATGGCACCACTGTGGAGTTTGCTGCCCTCAACGACCACGGCTACGACTGGTGGGTGGGCGACGGCAAGCTGGTTCTGGAGGACCCCGAGTACTGCGCTTCCGTCTCCTTCACCGTGGGCAGCTGGATCGAGATGCTGGATAAGTACAGCGCGGGCTAACGGCCCTCTTGTCCGGAACAACCGTCTGCCCGGGCGTTGCTGAATCTCGCTTCCGAGCATAGGCACAACAAAGCGCCCTTGGACGCAGGTGAAATCCGCCGCTTCCAAGGGCGCTTTCCCATCCCGGCATAAAGGAGAGATCATATGGACCAAATGAATATCCGGCGGGCCAGTCCGTCCGCCATCCGGCTGAATAAAATCAAAACCTATTTCTCCAAGCCCCACAATGTGATCCTGCTGCTGATGGGCATTGTGCTTACCTTCAGCACTGTGGCCCCCATCATTGCCATTGTGGAGGACACCTTTAAGATCCACCCCGGCACCATCGACGCCCACCTCACCGGCCAGAGCGCGGGGTATACCATCGTCAATTACATTGACCTTTTCACCAGCCCCATGGCCAAGACCAATCTGTGGACGCCTTTGCTCAACACCATCTGGCTGGCGGTGGGGACCTGCGTGGTAGCCATCCTTTTCGGCGGAGTGTTCGCCTTTCTCGTGACCCGCACCAACCTGGCCTGGCGCAAATACCTCAGTTCCATCTTTATTTTCCCCTATATCATGCCCCAGTGGACCCTGGCGGTGGTGTGGCAGAATATGTTCAACTCCAACGCCGTCACCGGGACCTCCAACGGCCTGCTGGCCGCCACATTGGGCATCAATATGCCCATCTGGTGGTGCAAGGGCCTGTTCCCCAGCCTGGTGGTGCTGGGCCTGCACTACGCCCCCTTTGCCTATATCCTCATCGGCGGCATTTTTAGGAACATGGACGCCAACCTGGAGGAGGCGGCCACCATCCTGGACACCCCCAAGTGGCGGATCATGTGCCGCATCACCCTGCCTATGGTCAAGCCCGCCATTTTGTCCACCGTCCTGCTGGTGTTCGGCAGCGCCATGGGCTCTTACCCCGTGCCCCACTACCTGAATCTCACCACCTTGGCCACCAAGTATGTGTCCATGAACTCCAAGTATACCGGCGAGGCCAGTATCCTGGCGATCATTATGATGATCTTCGGCGTGGCCATCATGCTGCTCAACCAGCTCAGCCTCCAAAGCCGCAAGAGCTATACCACCGTCACCGGCAAGTCCGGCCAGATCTCCAAGATCAACCTGGGGAAGGTGGGCAAGTATGTCATCGCCCTCATCCTTGTGGTGACCACCTTCTTCACCAGCATTTTCCCCATCGTCTCCTTTGCCTTTGAGACTTTCCTGCCCAACCCCGGCGACTATTCCTTCCTCTACACCGGCGACCCGGATAACCTTACCACCAAGTGGTGGACCACCGACGAAAATGTGACGGAGAACGGGATGTACGGCCAGAAGGGCATCCTCCACAACGAGACCATCTGGAACGCCTTCAAGGGCACCATCTGGGTCAGCGTGTGCTGCGCTCTGCTGGCGGGTACCCTGGGTACCCTCATCGGCTATGCCGTATCGAAAAACAGGCGAAGTAAATGGGCAAACTATGTAAACTCAGTGGCCTTTCTCCCATATCTCATGCCCTCCATCGCGGTGGGCGTGGCTTTCTTCATCCTCTTCTCCAGCGAGAAGATCAACCTCTTCAATACTTATACCATCCTGATCATTGTGGGTACCATCAAGTACATCCCCTTTGCCAGCCGCAGCTCCCTCAACTCCATGCTCCAGCTGTCCGGGGAAATTGAAGAGGCCGCCATCATCCAGAACATCCCCTGGGTCAAGCGGATGACCCGGATCATCATCCCCATCCAGAAGTCGTCCATCATCAGCGGCTATCTGCTCCCCTTTATGACCTGCCTGCGGGAGCTGTCCCTGTTCATGCTGCTGTGCGTGCAGGGGTTCATCCTCTCCACGACCTTGGACTACTTCGACGAAATGGGCCTGTACGCCTTCTCCAGCGGCATCAACCTGATTTTGATCATCACCATCCTGGTGTGCAACACTCTGGTCAACAAAGTCACCGGAGCCAGCCTGGACAAGGGAATAGGAGGTTAAGTTATGCCTGAAATCAGATTAGAACACGTGACCAAGCGCTGGGGCAAGTTCTACGCTGTGGACGACCTGGACCTGGTCATTGAGAACAATTCCTTCGTCACCCTGCTGGGTCCCTCGGGCTGCGGCAAGACTACCACTCTGCGGATGATCGCCGGACTGGAGACCCCCACCAGCGGGCGGATCACCATCGGCGACCAGGTGGTCTTCGACAGTGAGCTGGGCATCAATGTCCCCGCCAACAAGCGCAAGGTGGGCTTCCTGTTCCAGAACTACGCCCTGTGGCCCAACATGACGGTTTATGAAAACATCTCCTTTGGCCTGTCCAACGTGAAGGAGCCCATGGCCAAGGTGGACTTTGAGGCTAAAAACGCCGCCCGCCTGGCGGAAATCCTGCAAAATCCCGGAGAAGTGGTAAAAATTCTGGAGGACTGCCGGGACAAGAAGGGCAAGATCGACGAGAAGAAAGCCTACATCAAGCTCATCGACGCCTTTACCATCTCCATCTACACCGCCAAAAAGCTCTTTGGCTACCATCTGGAGGAGAAAAAGGATGTATCTGGGGAGATCAAGGCCCTCCAGGCCAAGGCGGAGTCCGCCCGGAAGAGCCAAAACCTCAACGAGCGCTTTGAGGTGGTCCAGAACGGCCAGGTGGTCAAGGAGACCCGGAAGCTCACCAAGGAGGAGATCGACCTGTCAGTGCGCCGGGTGTCCCGGATCGTAAAGATCGGGATGTTCATGGACCGCTACCCGGCGGAGCTGTCCGGCGGCCAGCAGCAGCGTGTGGCCATCGCCCGTACCCTGGCCCCCGAGCCCTCGGTGCTCTTTATGGATGAGCCCCTGTCCAACCTGGACGCCAAGCTGCGCCTGGAGATGCGCTATGAGCTTCAGCGCCTGCACGTGGAGACCGGGTCCACCTTCGTCTACGTCACCCACGACCAGATGGAGGCCATGACCCTGGCCACCCAGATCTGTCTCATCAACAACGGGGTGCTCCAGCAGTATGACGCCCCCCTCACCGTCTATCACCGCCCCGCCAACCTCTTTGTGGCTGACTTTGTGGGCAACCCTGCCATCAACTTTGTGGAGGCCAAGGGAGCGCAGAACCCCGACGGCACCCTGTCGCTCACCGTCTTCAACCAGCGCCCGGCTACGTTCCGGCCCTCCGAGCCTCTGAATCTGGAGGACTGGTTCAGCCAGCGGGACGCCCAGGCGGCACAGCGGGAGGAGGAGCACCGGAAAAAGGCGGCAGAGAAGTCCTATGTGGAAAAGGGCAACAAGGACGAGACTTTCCGCTACCACGTAGCCAAGGTGGAAGAGGAGGACGACTCCCTCCAGGAGGAGCCGGTGCTCACCAACCAGGACCTGGTGCTGGGCATTCGTCCGGAGTTTCTGGACATTGTGGACAGCGGGCCCCTGGAGGGGGAGATTTACGGCGCTATGCCCACCGGCATGGAGTCCACCATCAAGGTGCGCATTGACGATTTTCTGCTCACCGGCGTGATCTTTGGAAGCTCCCTGTTCACCATCGGGGCAAAAGTGCCCCTGTCCATCACCGGAGACAATATCATGCTTTTTGATCGTAAGAGCGGGCAGTGCATTGCCCAGGGAAAACTGGAATTTTAAGCGTATACGCAACGTTCTGGCCGGCGCCGGCTTTTCGTGGGTGAGGCGAAAGATTCCAAACTTGACCGTCAGGGCAGAGGATGCTATACTGATTTAAATCATCAATAGACGAAAGGGGAGGGCGATGGAAGACAGCTGCATCAGGGCGATTGCCCACATCCGGAGCGATTTTCCGGAAAAATTCGGCATTCCCCGGCAGAGCGGCCTGGTGGAAGAGCTGACGGCCCGAATCGTCTTTGAGCCGGAATACCGGCAGATGAGCGCCTTCCGGGGGCTGGAGGGCTTTTCCCACCTGTGGCTGATCTGGGAGTTTTCCAAGGCCAAGGGGAAGCCCTGGTCCCCCACGGTGCGCCCGCCAAGGCTGGGCGGAAATACCCGTCTTGGGGTGTTTGCCACCCGGTCCCCTTTCCGGCCCAATCCCATCGGCCTGTCCTGCGTCAAGCTGGTGAGGCTGGAACAGGACCCAAAGCTTGGTCCGGTGCTGGTGGTGGCGGGGGCCGATTTGATGGACGGGACCCCAATCTACGACATCAAGCCCTACCTGCCCTACGCCGACTGTAAGCCTGAGGCCACCGGGGGCTTTGCCTCCCAGCCCAAGGAGCCCAGTTTGCAGGTGGAAATTCCGGAGCACCTGCTGGCGCTCATTCCCGAGGAAAAGCGTGGGGCCCTGCAAGGGGTGCTGGCTCAGGACCCGCGGCCCCAGTATCAGGACGACCCCCAGCGGGTCTACGGCATGGCCTTTGGCGGCTGTGAGGTTCGCTTCCGGGTGGAGGGGGACCGGCTTGAGGTGCTGGAGATCACCGTGGGAAAAGCTTAATAGAAAATTTACGCCCGCGGCGGGGAAAGTATGCTACCATAAAAGCCGGACAGACACCCCTGGGTAATTGAGATGTTCCGGTACATTGGCTGAAGGAGGAGTTCTATATGAAACTGATTTTTGCGGTAATCCGGGATAAGGATGCCAATATGGCCATTGAGGGCCTGGCACAGGCGCACATCGGCGTGACCAAGCTGGCCAGTACCGGCGGCTTTCTCCGGGACGGCAATACCACGCTGATGATCGGCGCGGAAAATGACCAGGTGGATCAGGTCCTGGAGATTTTGAAAGAGAACTGTGCCAAGCGTGCCGAGACGGAGATCATCGCGCCCCACGGGACGGGCGGCGTGCCTGCATGGAACCTGGGCTGCACACCCATCAAGATCGAGGTGGGCGGCGCCACGGTCTTTGTGCTGGAAATGGAGCGGTTTATCAAGCTATAACAGAGGTCCCCGGCTCCGGCCGGGGATGTTCTTTTCTGAGAGAGTAAGCCTCCCCCAGGTGGAACGCATATTTCTTGTAAAAATACTTGACCTTCCCCCAGGTGGAAGGTGTAACCTGAGCTTGAAAAGGGAGGAATGACTCTGTGAAGATCAATGAGGTGGAGGCCCAGGTGGGCATCACCAAAAAGAACATCCGCTTTTACGAGGCACAGGGGCTGTTGGCTCCCCGGCGCAACAGCGAGAACGGATACCGGGAGTACGGCCCGGAAGAGGTGGGCACGTTACGGCAGATCAAGCTGCTGCGCAAGCTGGGCCTGCCTCTGGAGGAAATTCGCCGGATGCAGGCGGGAGGCAGTACCGTGGGCGATGGGATGCGCCGCCATCTGGTGACCCTGGAGCGGGAGCGGCACAGCCTGGAGCAGTCCATAGAGTTTTGCCGGGCGCTGAAGGACCGAGAAGAGCCGCTGGACGCCCTGGACGCGGGGGCCCTGCTGGAAGAGATGGAGCAGATGGAGCGCAGCGGCACCACGTTCAAAAATAAGCAGCAGGGCGACACCCGGCCCATCCGCTACGCGGGGGCCATTGTGGTGGCCGTGCTGATGACCGCCCTGATGGTGGGCATTATCGCCCTGATGGCCTGGGCCTTTGCCGTTGACCCGGAGCAGGCACCGCCCCTGCCCCTGTTGGTGGTGCTCATGGCAATTCCCGCGGCGGTGATTCTGGGGGTGCTCCTGGCCCTGATCCAGCGCATCAAGGAAATTCAGAAAGGGGAGGAAAACGATGCGAAAAACTACTAAAGGAAAAGACTTTGGGGCGGCTGTAGTCATCACAATTTTGGTGGCGGCCCTGATGCTCCTGCTGACCGCCGCTTTGGTGATCGGATACTTTGGAGGCAGCACTGACGGGCTGGCCACGGCCATCATTTTCTTCTGTGCTCTGATGTATTTGGCCGTAGCTGTGGGGGTCGTGGTGGCCCTGTGGCAGCGGTGGAAAGAAATCCAGGGAGGTGAGGAGGACGAGGCCAAGAAATACTAAGCCCGCCAGGCGCCGGGAACGCAGAGAGGCCATCCAGGGGACAGTGACCCATGTGGTGATCCAGCTGCTGTCGGTGGCGGTGCTGATGGGGCTGCGCTGTCTTACGGTCCGGGCGTGGCTGGATAATCTGCTGCTTTTGGTGGCGGCGCTGGACCTTATTACCATACCGTTTTCCTTTGTGGTGCTGCGGCAGCGGCTGCGGGAGATCGAAAAAGGAGAAATGGATGAAGCGAGAAAGTACTGATTGGCAAAGACGGGAAAAGCGTGGGGCGGCGGCAGGGTTTCTGCTCTTCTGCCTGCTCCAGGCCGCTTGTGTGATCGCTTTTGCCGCCTTGGGGCAGATACCAGAGCTGCCCCGCTGGGCGCAGATCCTGTTTTATGCCCTGGCCGCTTTCTGCGCGCTGCTGGTGCTGCCCGCCCTGGGCGCTCTGAGGGTGCGGTGGAGGGAAATTGTACAATTTGATGTCAAACATATGGTTAAGGAGGAAACAACTATGCTGCTGGTAAACATTGATTACATCCCCGGTAAGGAATTTGAGGTGCTGGGCCTGGTAAAAGGCACGGTAGTCCAGTCCAAAAACTTCGGCAAGGACTTCATGGCCGGCATGAAGACCCTGGTGGGCGGTGAGATCACCGGCTACACCGAGATGCTCAACGAGGCCCGCCAGATCGCCATGAAACGCATGGTGGACGACGCCGAGGGGCTGGGGGCCGATGCGGTGATCAACATCCGCTACGGCTCCTCCGCTGTGATGCAGGGGGCCGCTGAGGTCATTGCCTACGGGACCGCGGTGCGCTTCAAGTAAACAAAACGAAACCGCCCCCGGAGCGAACACTCCGGGGGCGGTATTTTTGCACTTATCGGTGGTACAGCTTATTGGACTGGTACTGGGGCTCGCAGGTGAGCTGAATGCCCAGCTTACGGTAGGTCATCTCATCGGCAGGGGAGAGGATGACTGAGCAGTGGGCCTGGCAGCCTTTCAGCTTGGCCAGCTGCTCCAGAGCCTGGGCAGCCTTGGGGACCGCATTGGCAGAGGAGGCCAGGGCGATCAGGATCTCATCGCTGTGCAGGCGGGGGTTGGTAGAGCCCAGATGCTTGACCTTGATGGTCTGGATGGGCTCAATGGCGCTCTGGGCGATGAGGTGGACCCCGTGGCCGCCGGCGTTGGCCAGCTTTTTCAGGGCGTTGAGCAGGGCGGCGGCGGAGCAGCCCATGAGATCGGTGGTCTTGCCGGTGACGATGGAGCCGTCAGGCAGTTCGATAGCCATGGCGGGTTCGCCAGTCTTTTCCGCCAGCTGACTGGCCTGGGCGATGACGGGACGGATCTGTGTGGTGACCCCGGCCTGCTGCATGAGCAGCTCCAGCTTGTAGACCGTATTTTCCGAGCCTTTGCCCTGGCGGCGGTCGCACAGGGCGTCATAGTACCGGCGGATGATCTCCTGACGGGCGGCGTCCTGGCAGACCTGGTCATCGGTGATGCAGTTGCCCGCCATATTCACGCCCATGTCTGTGGGGGATTTATAGGGGCAGTTGCCGGTGATTTTTTCAAAAATCGCGGACAGGACGGGGAAGACCTCCACATCCCGGTTATAATTCACGGTGGTGACCCCATAGGCCTGGAGATGGAAGGGGTCGATCATGTTCACATCGTCCAGGTCGGCGGTGGCGGCCTCGTAGGCCAGGTTCACCGGGTGCTTCAAGGGCAGGTTCCAAATGGGGAAGGTCTCAAACTTGGCGTATCCGGCCACGATGCCTCTCTGGTGCTCATGGTAGAGCTGGCTGAGGCAGGTGGCCATCTTGCCGCTGCCCGGGCCGGGGGCGGTGACCACCACCAGGGGGCGGGTGGTGTGGATGTACTCGTTTTTCCCAAACCCCTCGTCGCTGACGATTTTGGAGATGTTGTGGGGATAGCCCTCAATGGTATAGTGGCGGTAGACCTTCAGACCCAGCTCCTCCAGCCGGGACTGGAAAGCATCGGCGGTGGGCTGCCCCCGATACTGGGAGACCACCACGCTGTCCACCAACAGGCCCCGGCTGCGGAACACGTCAATGAGGCGCAGCACATCGCTGTCGTAGGTGATGCCCAGATCGCCGCGGACCTTGTTCTTTTCAATGTCCCCGGCGTTGATGACAATGATGATTTCCGCCTTATCCCGCAGCTGCTCCAGCATCCGGATCTTGCTGTCCGGTTCAAAGCCGGGCAGCACACGGGAGGCGTGGTAATCGTCAAAGAGCTTGCCTCCAAATTCCAGATACAGCTTGCCGCCGAACTGGCTGATCCGGTCCCGGATGTGCTGGGACTGGGTGGTCAGGTACTTTTGATTGTCAAAGCCCAGCTTGGACATGGTGTTTCTCCCCTTATCTGCAAAATTTTACTGCTTTAAGATTGATATTTTAATGCCGTGTGCCGGGAACGTCAAGACGGGTCGGTGTCTTCCTCATGATCTGCCAGAGACAGTAGGCGGGCGGGAAGCACATCGGAAAGCTCTACCAGCACCGGGTCCAGACCGGCATCCCGCTGCACCCGTGGGGTGCTCACAGTGGTCCGGGTGTTCAGAGGGCCGGTGGGCAGTGAGATCACCACCGAGGGGGAAGACTGCCCCCACTGGAGCAGCAGGGCGCCCTGATGAAGTTTGACGATGTCCCTGGCAATGGACAGGCCCAGTCCGGCCCCTTGGTTGGGCAGGGGAAGCTGCTCCAGGCTGCCCCCCTCCTGGAGTATGGCATCCAGCTGCCGCCGGTCGGGCAGGGGGCCGTTGTCAGACAGGGTGACGATGGCGCGGCTGTGGGAACGGTACACGGCCAGGGTGATGCGCCCATCCTGAGTAGCACGGGCGGAATTGGCCATCAGGCCCAGAATGAGGCGCTTGAGCAGTGCGCTGTCCCCGGGGATCAGCAGACCGTTGCCCTCCCCCTCATAGTCCAGGGCGATTCCAGCGGCCTCCAGCGGGCCTCTGGCCTGCTCCACCACCTGGCGGCACAGCCCGTCCAAATCCAGAGGGGCGCTGACAAATGGGACGCGGCCGGACGCGCTCTGCTGCAAATATTCCAGATTGCCCATCAGTCGGAACGCCCGGTGGAAGCTTTTGCCGAACGCGTCAAGAGGCAGGCGGGAGGTTTCCTCACCGGCGTGGGCCAGGGAACCGGCCTGGGCCAGAAAGTCACCCATAAAAGTTCTCAGCTGCTCCAGCGCCCCCTCCAGCTGAGCGCCCGTCAGCGCGGTTTGAGGCGCGGGGCGGAAGAGAACCACCAGATCCCCGTCCACCCGGGAACAGCTGAAGGTATAGCTGGTGGGGCCGGAGGTAAAGCAGCCGGCACCCGACGGGGCGTGTTTGGGGAGCACCAGACAGTCCGGCAGTGCGTCGCCCTCCTTAAGTTGGGGAAGATAGTGTATGGCCATGGCGTTGGCCCGATACACCAGGCCCTGGCGGACCTGAATGATCCCCTCGGGAAAGCTGTCCAGCAGAGACTGAATGGATTCAAACATAGCGATATCCTCCGGCCGGAAACCCGGCCCACACGGTGAAATTTATTTCTATCATGCGCCGTGGGACGCGAAACAAAACTATAATCCAGTATATCAAAATTTGCCAAAAGTCACAAGAGAAGAAACCGGAAAAACTTAAAAAAACAGGGCGTTTGGGAAAGAGGGGAAAAATTTATCAATCTATGGATAAAATTCATTTAAAATTCCCAGGAAAACTATGAAAAAATACACTATGAAAACAGCGTAAAAAAGGGTATAATAACCATGCAATCGTGGGTTAACACGAATCAAATGGAAGAAGGAGTAATTCATATGAGCATCAAAGTTGGCATCAATGGCTTTGGCCGCATCGGCCGTA
>CALWOP010000001.1 GCA_944383195.1 uncultured Oscillospiraceae bacterium | reverse complement strand
GAAATCAGAAATTTCTGACCAAGACGGGTTTCCTCCGGAAAAACGCCGTGATTTGCAAAAATTTCGAGATTTTCCACATGAATCTCATCATAGCCCATGGTATTCATCTCTCTCACCGTCCCTCACGCATAATCGCCTGAGTCATACGAATGGCCCGGAGATTCTCTTTTACATCGTGAACACGGACAAAAGACGCCTTCTTTTCCACTCCGATCACCGTCGTTACCATGGTGCCTTCCACCCGCTGATCTGTGGGAAGATCCAGGGCGCGTCCAATGGTGCCTTTTCGGGAGGTGGCCAGCAGCACAGGATACCCAAGATCCACCAGACGCTCCAGATGCCAGATCGCAGTCAGATTATGTTCATAGGTTTTTCCAAAGCCGACACCCGGGTCCAGAATGATCTTGTCGTCCGCAATGCCCGCACTCTTGGCAATGGCCAGAGAATCCCGCATATCCTGGCACATATCGTCTAAAAAGTTGTCATATTCCGGCTTTTCACGGTTATGCATCAGACAGCAGGGAACTTGATACTGAGCAATCAGATCCGCCACCTTGCGGTCGTATTTCAGACCCCAAATGTCGTTGACCAGGTCAGCCCCCGCTTTCAGGGCAGCTTCTACTACCTGACTCTTATAGCTGTCGATGGACACCGGGATGTCAAAATTGCGTTTCACCATTTCAATGACCGGCAGCACCCGGTCAATTTCCTCCTGGTCGCTGATCTGGGTATGCCCGGGCCGGGTCGATTCCCCGCCGATATCAATAATGGAGGCTCCCTCCGCAATCATCTGAGCGGTATGCTGTTTGGCTGCCTCCAGATTATTCCATTTTCCACCATCGGAAAAGGAGTCGGGCGTCACATTGAGAATACCCATGATATAGCAGTCATTTTCCACGTCAAACAGACGGTTTCCTATTTTCATCATGTTACCATGCTCCTATTGTATTATCGGGTCAGAGTAAGGTTTTTCTTTTCCGCGCTCCAGTTGCACTCCTGACAGGCAGCACAAAATAGACAAGCCCTTGAGGTCTTGTCCGCACGATAAATAAGCCCCGCTAAACCATCGGCTGTACCAGTCTCCTGTGCCCTGTGCTGCAAAATCGCGCCGAGAATTCTTTCCCGTTCTTCTTTGGCAAACCCACAGTCTTTCAAAATACCTTCCGCCTCCATGGCGCTTGCCTGTTCATGTGGGATTCCTTTCGTATATTGAAGGTGTCGGCCAATGTCATGCAGCAAAGCAGCGGCGTAGATCTCTTCTTTTGCCAGCCCCAGGCCGTTTTCCAGATTTTCTATGTAGGCGATTCTGGCCACATCTAAGAAGTGCGTCGTGTCATGCCTGCAAAAGATACGGTCCTGTTCCAATACACGAATTTGTTCCACGCACTCTTTCCAGCGTGGATGAGCGCAGATTTGATTGATTCGATCCATCCTATTATCTGCGCTCCAGCATCCGGTAAAAGTTATTTTGGAGTGTCTCATTGTTGTCGAATATACCCCTGGTAACCACGGTGACCGTTTTTGTACCGGGCTTCTTCACTCCGCGCATGGTCATGCACATATGCTCCGCTTCAATGAGGACCATCACACCCTGAGGCTTTAATTCTTCCATAAATACATCCGCTACCTGGGCGGTAAGCCGCTCCTGGAGCTGGAACCGCTTTGCAAAAACCTCAAGAGTGCGGGCGATTTTGCTCAAACCCACTACCTCACCGTTGGGAATGTAGGCAATGGCGGCCGTACCATAGAAGGGCAGCATATGGTGCTCACAAAAGGAATAGAAATGGATGTCCTTCTCAATGACCATGTCATTGTTGTCTACATGAAAGCGCTTCTGCAGATGTTTGGCTGCATCATCCGTATAGCCGCCAGCCAGTTCCTCATACATTCTCGCAATACGGTCAGGGGTCTCCAAAAGACCCTCACGCGTAATATCTTCTCCGATTCCTTCCAGAATCAGTTTAACTCCCTCTTTGATCATTTCACTGTTCATTGTCGACCCCTCCGTTTAAAACTGCTTTTTCTGCCTCACCAAGGAACGAAAGAGAACCAAAAATAATAATCACGTCCTCTTTATCCGCCCGTTCCAGACTCATTTTTACCGCCTGCGCAATGCTTTCTGCGGCCTTGGTCTGGGGGTTCACTGCCTCCACAGCTTCTTTCAGCGCTTCTGCTGACAGTGCTCTGGGATTATGGGGAGTTTCCACCGTAATGATATCCTCCGCCAAAGGCGCAGTCAGTTCGATTACGGTTTGAAAATCCTTATCTTTGAACATCCCCATAATATAGTGAAGCTTTTTGCCGGGGAAGTAGAGCTCCAGAGACTGCTTTAATTCCTGCGCAGCTCCGGGATTGTGCGCTCCGTCGATAATAACCACCGGGTCTCGGCGCAGCAGGGTAAATCTCCCCCGCCAGACCGTATTCAGCATGCCCGCACGAACCTGCTCGTCCGAGAGCTGATAGCCAACTTCGCGCAGAGCCTCCACCGCTTCCAGAGCCAGAGCGGCATTTTGGATCTGGTAGCTGCCGGCCAGACGAATCTGGACATTCACCCATGCTTTATAAGAAAAGCTTTGCAGATCATATCCATAGTGAATGTCACGCAGCTGCGTGGGATCGACTGTGCGGAGGGAGCAGTTCTTTTCTTTGCAGGTATCGGCAATGACTTTAGCTGCCTCCGGCTGTTGGGCTGCTGATACGACCAAGGTGTTAGGCTTAATAATTCCGGCCTTCTGTTGGGCAATTTTTTCCAGGGTATCTCCCAGACAGTCCATGTGATCCATGCTGATGGAGGCAATCACCTCTATCACAGGAGTCCGGATCACATTGGTGGCGTCCAGCAAACCGCCCAACCCAGTTTCCAGGGTAACAATGTCACAGTGCTTTTCTTTAAAATAAAGGAAAGCCAGTGCCGTTTCAATTTCAAAGGCGGTTGGGCCGGCCAGGCCGGCGGTTTTCATGTCCTCCACTGCTGCTGCAATTTTTGTGACATGACGGGCCAGCGCATCTTTCTCAATGTATTCCTGGTCGACCTGGATTCGCTCACGATAGGAAAACAGCGTGGGAGAGATGTAGCGGCCGGTTCGGTATCCCGCACCAGACAGTACCGTTGAAAGATACGCCAGTACAGACCCTTTTCCATTGGTTCCGGAAATGTGGATGAACTTTAGGTCATCCTGGGGATTCCCCAGTCTGTCAAGCAGTTCTTTCATGCTCTCCAAGCCAAGCACACTTCCGTATTTGGATATTTCATCCAAATATACTCTTGCTTCTGTGTAATTCATACTACTCCTATCCGAGACAAAATTTTGCCTCTAAAGTTGTCGAAGGACATTATATTCCAGCCCAATATGTATTGCAATAAAAGATTTAAAGAATAGTTCTCAATATCTTTTGCAATTTTATATGTAATTAGAAAGGACTATTAACCTCGTGGGTTTTCTTCAAACCGTTCGTTTAACTGTACAAGTTAGCAATGTTTTCGGTAAAATAGAAATCGAGCAAAAGAGCACCAAAATGTGAGCACCCCAAATGGCACAAAAAATGAGCCATTGTCCCCCCAATCATAGCTATTCTCTCTTTGATAACTCTCTATTAAAAATGTCCAAGGAGGCAAGATACAACAATTATAGAATTTTAGAAATTGCCATTGCTTTAAGGTCCGTAATTATTTATGATCGCTTTGCGATTTGACCACACAACCAGCCACAGACAGGGGCGGAACAGCCGGAATTCCCACTTTTCAAAAGTCGCAAAAATAAAGCTGTTTGTAGCAAAAACAACCATAAATAAGTAAAAAATATTATAAGAATCATAAAGTGGCGTTGACGTGCGGGAGGTCACAGGTTCAAGTCCTGTATCGTCCACCATGAAAAACCCTGAAACCGCAACGGTTTCAGGGTTTCTTTTTATCTGTTTGGTCATTGTTTGGTCATTATTGTTGTTTGGTCGTTATTTTGTGTGTACAAACGGCCGCCCGGGTCATGGTCACGCCTTCCTCCAGATTATAAAATTTCCGGGATACGTTCCATCCGAATCGATCTTCGGTGCTGCGGCAGACGCCTTCAGGTTTTATATGCCTGCCCGCACAGAGCAAATTTATGGATTTGCCTCTGACATATACCTCGGCACTCACGAAATGGAGCGCGGCAATGTCATATTCTGATAGCGCTGCTGCATGGTATCGTCGTCATACCAAGTGTCCAAACCCAATTCCAGATAGTTGCTGGGTACTTCTCCCCGGCTGCGTTCATCCATCTCGAGCTGCATGGAAGGGGTTGACCACCAGCATGACCCCCAGAATGGTTGGGATGAGGGAGAAAAGAAGAAGGGGAATAAGGATGGGGGGCTTGGAGCGGATGGCGGCGATAACCAGAGGAGCTTTTCCCACCCCGTCTACCATGAGAAGGGTACCCAGTACCAGGGGCAGGAAGGAGAGATTGCCCGAGCCAAGAGATCGCGAAAACGGCAAACGCCATGGGGAGGATGGTCAGAAAGAGGTCCCCTTCAGATGCCTGTCCGGTTTTACGTCCCTGGAGATACCGCCACAGATGGCTGATGGCATAAGCTGCGGCGCCTGCGGTCAGCGCCCACACAAAGACTGAGAGAGATTGGAGCGAAAGCAGGAAAGCTGCTCCAGCGCGGGCACGCCGCCCAGCGTCAGATTTGACAGCCTGGAATTTTCGTTGCAGGTCAGCGATGTCAACACGGGAAAATTCTCCAGCTCCAAGGCGAGCAAATCATTTTCACTGCAATTTAATTTTTCCAGCCGATCAAACCATTCCAGACCGCTCAGGTCCTGGATGCCCTTCTTCCGAAGGTCCATACTGGTGACGGCATCCCGCTCCGTCTGAGAAAGAAAACCGTCCACATCCGTATCGTTTTGATGAACCCAGCTCAAAAAGGCTGGATCGGGGAAGGTGCCGCTTCCTATGGGAATACTGAGGGATTCCGCTCCACTGGTCATCATCATTCCCGCTGTGATACAAAGGATCAGACACAGCGCAAGTCCCTTTTTCCAAAACTTTATAATTATTTTCTCCTTTGGATAAACAGATTATCCAAGCCATTTTGATTGGCTGATATGAGTATGCGGTATCAGCCAATCAAAAATCGGTTGTCCATCCAACATAGCTTCATACCATCACCCCCTCAGCAAGCATAATTGACAAATCCGGTCATTTTCGCTATGGTTGTTCTATGGAAACAACTTTGGGAAAGGAGGGGACAAGACATGATAGATCAGGAGAACATGATTTCTGTTTTGAAACGCGGGTTGCTGTTTCGCAATATGGAAGACAGCGAAATTCTGGACGCACTGGGAACCATAGCCTCCCACCGCAGGACCTACCCAAAGCGAACCTTGGTGATGCAAGACGGAGATTTGATGTCCCAGGTGGGCGTAATCCTGTCCGGAAATCTTCATCTGTTTCACATAGACGCAAACGGAAACAGCAATTTGATGGAGGAACTGGGCACCGGAGAGTCCATCGGTCTGCTGAACGCCATCGGAGGGTACCGCCTGCATATTTCAGCGGAAGCCACATCGGAAACAGAAATCCTGTTTTTAAATGTCAGCCAGCTGCTGCGAAAGAATGTGCTGACGGCCCCGGTTCAGATTCGTTTTTTGCAGAATCTTACGCTTGCAACGGCACAACAGGCCCACCGTCTGACCCGAAAGTTGGAGGACAGCATCCGCCGTTCCACCCGGGAGCGCCTGCAGGATTATCTGTCAGATCAATTCCATAAAGCGGGCAGCCGCACCTTCTCCATTCCATTGAACCGGCAGGATCTGGCCGATTTCCTGTTTGTGGACCGCAGCGCCATGTCCAATGAACTGTGCAAAATGCGGGACGAAGGCCTTTTAAAATTTGATAAGAGCAACTTTGAACTTCTCATTGAGATGCCCATCACGGAGGAGGAGCAGGACCCAAACCAATAAGTTCATTTGCGCTGGTACAAAAAATATGTGCTCCGAAGACAAGAAACCCGTCTTCGGAGCACATATCTGTTTTGGGGTCGAATAAGCAACACCGCCATGGAAGCAAAACGTGGCAATGTTGCTGCCGCGTTGTCCAAACAACCGTATTCCGAACCTGAACATGGTATCATGGACTCATAGCAATACAAAGGAAAGGTGACTTCTGTATGAAATCAAAAATCAATTCACAAAAGATACATAAAGAAACAACGGAGCTGCTTAACCAAAAGCTCACCGAGGCCATGATGACTGCGCTCAAGGCCATCCACAGCGCGGCATCCCCGGATTCCATGGATGTGGAAGACCTGGCCCGCCAGCGTAAGGGTCAGGAGGTCCTGGGCCGCCTGATGTCTCCTCCCATCGGCTTTAGCTGGGAACCCCTCTCCCTGGGGGAAATGCCCATGGCATGGGTCCGCCCGGAGCGGGGACACGACTGCAGCAAAGTGATCCTCTACTGCCATGGCGGAGGATACACCAGCGGAAATCTGGGCTATGCCAGAGTGCTGGCCGCCAAAATGGCCGGCGCAACGGGCTGCGAAGTTCTAGCCTTCCAGTATCGCCTGGCCCCCGAATTTCCCTACCCCGCCGCCTTGGAAGACGCGCTGGAAGCCTGGGAATATCTCATGCACCAGGGCTGGGGCGCAAAAGATGTGATCTTGGCGGGAGACTCCGCAGGGGGAAACCTGGCTTTGGAGCTTACCCTCGCTTTGAAAGAGGAAGGGCGGTTCCAGCCCGGTCGGCTGGTCCTCTTTTCTCCCTGGACAGATATGTCCGCCAGCGGGGATTCCTACACCCAGCGGGAAGAACTGGACCCCATGCTGACAAACCGCTACATCCAGTCGGTACGAAGCGCATATGCCCCAAACGCAGATTATTGCCACTCCAAGCTCTCTCCCCTGTTTGCTGATCTGTCTGGCCTGCCTCCTACCCTGATTCAGGTAGGCGAGCGTGAGATCCTTTATTCCGACTCAGAGCGGCTCCGAAATGCGCTGACTACCGCTGGAGTCCCCTGTGTACTGCAAAGCTGGCCGGATATGTGGCACGTGTTCCAGATGTTCCCCTTGAAAAGCGCTTGAGAGGCAATGACCGCCATGGCAGATTTTTTAAGGCAGTTGGCATAAGAAAAACGCAGGGTCTGCCAAAGGGCAGGCCCTGCGTTTGGTTATTCAAAAGTGAAACCTGCGGCGCACTTGACGGCGAAGATTGGGGCGGGTACGAATCACTGCCAACGGCATTATCATGGTGACGGCCACCGCCGCGGCAATCAGGGACCACATAGGGTGGTACGCCCCCAGAAAGCAGTCGATGATATATTCCAGCCAGACCAGAAAGAGCGCCAGACCGCCCAAAATCAGCATAGCCCGGCTGAGAAAGGAGCGGTTTTTAGCTGTCATCCAGATAGCCAGCAAAATCAGGGAAAACCCGGCCCAAACAGGCAGGGCAATTCCATAAAGCCATACGCTTCCATGTAAAACCATTCCAATCAGCACCAGCAGGCCGCCCACAGCCAGCAAATCCAGCAGAAGCAGAACTACCGAGGGGGAACGCCGCAGCAGAAGAGGCGGAACCAGCCATACCCACAGCACAGCGCAGGCCCCCACCACAAACAGCGACCAGGGCACACCTGGCCACAAGAAGAAATTCAGCAGTCCACAGCAAACCCCAGCGCACACCGCCATAGCAAAATTCTTCACCGGCGAGGGCACCAGCTGGAGAGGCAGGATGTGCTGGAGTGAGACATTTTTTGTAATGACCGCCTGCATCTCTTGCCGGGTGATATGCAGGCGCATATGGTGGTGAACCTGGGCAATGATCTCGTCCAGGGTGTAATCGCCCAGTTCCGGATTGATGCTGGGACGGACAGTCAAAATAAAATTACGCAGGGTGGAAGAGGGAAAATAGGGCCGAAGATTGATGGGCACCGCCAGAGAAACGGGCAGCTCCCGTCTGCGCCCCTCCCGCCGCTGCCGCCTCAGAATGGATTGCAGCAAAACGGCGGCCAGATACTCCGTAATCGAGGCCCCATGCCCCTTTGCTGCGGCATGAAGTTCCCCACGGAGACAAAGCCCATGGTCACATTCAGAGTGTAAAAAGGCTCCGGGGTTCCGGTACAGGCGTAGGCTTTTGGCTCGCTCATGCTCAGGTGGACCCTGGAATGGGCATACCGGGCATAGGCGTCCTCCCACTCTTCCGGCTGGGGCGGTTGGGTGATATCCAGGATTCCGTGGGTATTGGGAATCTCGTGCCCCCTTTCCCGCAAATACACCGCCAGCAGTGTCTTAAACAGGACCAACGCCCCGCCGCCATCTGCCAGCGTATGAAATACCTCCATGGAGATCCGTTTTTCGTAGTAAAAAAATCGGATCAGCTTGTCATGATTTTGGAAACGTACCGGCTGGCAGGGATTTCGGATATCCCGCTGCAAAACAGGGCCTGGACCGTCATCCCGTTCAAAGTAATACCAGAAGAATCCGCGTTGGATTTTGACCTGGAATCCAGGAAAGCGGGGCATGGTTTGATCAATGGCCCGTTGAAGGCATTGCGGGTCCACAGGGTCGGTCATCACGGCGGAAAACCGATAAAGCGCAGAATAGTTCCCCCGCTGGATGGCGGAATACATCATGGCCGCGTTGTCCAGATGGTACCATGGTTGAGAAGCAACAGGTTTCACACGTTTTCCCTCCTGCTTATAAAAAATCCCACCTGTTTGCATAGTTATTATAGCATAAACTGGTAATTTTTCCAATCTCATCCTGCTCAAAGCCCGCCCCTGCGGCTGGTTGAGTTTACCCTTGCTCCAATATGTATTTCTCATGGCTCCTGCATTTCCACAGTCATGCAAGCGCCCTATCAAACAGCGTAGGATGACCGGCACAGCATAAAAAACACTCCCTGATCAAATGATTCCCAGATTGCAGGAACTCTCCACGGCCACATCCTTGTTTACCGTTTCTCCAGCGTACCAGGCTCCGCCTGAAACAGGGCGCGGCTTCCCTCTCTCCCCGGTGCATGATCCCCGCTGGGTCAACGCCCCTCCCAGCTGACTTCACAAACGCAATCCATCAGCGCCCTGGCCGAAGCCGTTAAAAACTTTTGCTTATGCCACACGATATGGTTTTCCCGCTGGAAAGACTCGTCATCCAGCTGTTTGGTGGCCACTACGCCTGACCGGATGGCTTCGGCCACCAGCCGTTCCGGCAAAAATGAGATGCCAAGTCCCAGATGGACTGCCTGTATGATGGCCTGGGTGCTGACGCTCTCCATAACCGGCTGCAAAGGAAGCTCATGCAGGGCAAAGACCCGCTCCAAAAAAGCGCGGCCCACGCTCCCTTTATCTCGAAGCAAAAATGGATCGTCCGCCAGATCCCGTAAAGCCAAATGTTCCCACTTGGCTCTGGGATCATCCGGGGGCAGGATCAGTACCAAACGGTCCGGGGCAATGGCCCGGCTGGCCAGCTCTTCCTGTCCCACGCTCCCCTCGATCACCGCAAAGTCCAGCTGGTTATCCAGCAAAGCCTGCTGCAGCGCCGCCCCATTGGAGACCACAGACCGGATTTGCAGCGAAGGGTTTGCCTGCTGAAAGCGCACCAGCACCTTGGGCAGCAGATCCGTCCCCAGGGCGATGGTGGCCCCCACCCGCAGCACCCCCAGCTGGTCCCAGTCCCGCAGCCCTTTCTCCATTTGGTCAAAGCAATCCACAATATGGACCGCATAGGTATAAAACATGGTGCCGGTCTGGGTGATATAGAGCTTACGGTTGATCCGCTCAAACAGCCGCACGCCGTAATAGGCTTCGATCTCCTGAATCGCACGGGTTACGGCGGGCTGGGTCATGCACAGCTGCCGGGCAGCCTTGGTAATCTGCTGCGCCTGATAGACGGCCAGAAAAATTTTCATGTGGCGAAGGGTCATGGCTGCGGCCTCCATTCATACGGTTTTTGTTATGAGAAAAATAAAAATATAGCATTTTACTTATTTTTCTTTTGCAGATATAATAGATCAGAAAGGAGCGGGATGGGATGGCACAGGGGAAAAAACCAGACGTCTTGCGGGACTTGTTTTTTAGTATGCTGTATATCAGCGCCTTCACCTTTGGAGGCGGTTTTGTCATCATAACCTTTATGAAGCGGAAGTTTGTGGATGAGCTGCACTGGATCGATGAACAGGAAATGCTGGACCTTACCGCGCTGGCTCAGTCCTCCCCCGGCGCCATTGCGGTAAATGCCGCCATTCTGGTTGGCTGGCGGGTAGGCGGCCTGGCCGGAATGATCACGGCGGTGGTAGGTACGGTGCTGCCCCCCATCACCATTTTGTCAGTTATCTCTCTCTTTTACGCCGCTTTCGCCGCAAATCCCTACGTGGCCCTGGTGCTCAAAGGGATGCAGGCCGGTGTGGCGGCGGTCATTCTGGATGTGGTGTGGGGACTGGGGGCCAACGTGGTGAAGACCAAATCCTCCATCCACATGGTGGTGATGGCGGGCGCCTTTATCTCCACCTTTGTCTACGGCGTCAATGTGATCTACATCATTCTGGCTGCCGGAGTGCTGGGCGTGGTTCTGGCCATGTTCCAGCGGAAGAAAGGGGGGAACTCCAGTGATCTACTTGCAGCTTTTCTGGAGTTTTCTTCAAATCGGCCTGTTCTCCATCGGGGGCGGCTACGCCGCTATGCCTCTGATCCAGGCCCAGACTGTCCAGCTCCATGGCTGGCTCACCATGAACGAGTTTACCGACCTGGTCACCATCGCTGAGATGACGCCCGGGCCCATTGCTGTCAACTCGGCCACCTTTGTGGGCATCCGCATCGCCGGGCTGCCTGGAGCGCTGGTGGCAACTCTAGGATGTATTTTTCCATCATTGTTTATCGTCTCTCTGCTGGCTTTTATCTACTATCGGTATAAAAATCTTTCCATTCTCCAAAGTGTACTGTCCAGCCTGCGCCCGGCGGTGGTAGCGCTCATTGCCTCGGCGGGATTGTCCATTCTGATCCAGGTGGCCTTCGGCGGGGCGGAGATGGTTCCGGCCAACATCAACTGGGTGGGGGTCGTGCTGTTTGCCGCCGCCTTTGGGGCGCTGCGCCTGGGGAAGTGCAACCCCATCCTGGTGATGGTCCTGTGCGGCGTGGGCAACCTGCTGGTGGGGCTGGTGCAGTAAAAGTCTTTGCGTCCAACCAAACATCTGCTATACTGAAGCACAGAACAGATACTCTGGGGAGGAAACTATGAAGCAGCTTACCTTTTTGGTGAAACCTGCCTCCAGCCTGTGTGACCTGCGGTGCCGCTACTGCTTTTATGAGGATATCGCCCAATGCCGCCAGCAGGCAAGCATGGGGATCATGAAACCAGAGACAACAAGGGCGCTCTTACAGGCCGCGGCAGCGGAATGTCAGGCAGGCGATGTGATCCAGATCACCTTTCAGGGTGGAGAGCCCACCTTGGCGGGGCTGGACTTCTTTCGGGATTTTGTACGCCTGGAGGAGGAAATCATGCCTGACGGCGTCAGGGTGAACCACTCCATTCAGACAAACGGTATGACCCTGACAAAGGAATGGTCGGAGTTTTTGCGGCAGCATCGGGTTCTGGTGGGACTTTCCCTGGATGGAACCAGGGAGATGCACGATGCCCTGCGGGTGGACCCTCAGGGGAAAGGCACCTGGAACCGGGCCACGCAGGCGCTTGCCCTGTTGGATGAAGCAGGAGTGGAAACCAACCTGCTGTGCGTAGTCACAAACCAGATGGCCCGCAGCCCCCAGAAGGTATACCAGTCCCTGAAAAAGCTGGGCAGCCACCCGCTCCAGTTTATCCCCTGTCTGGACCCTTTGGAGGCTCCCAGGGGCAGTATGCCCTACTCCCTGTCCCCCCAGCGCTACGGACACTTTTTATGTACCCTGTTTGACTGCTGGTACCGGGACTGGCAGCAGGGGCAGTATGTAAGCATTCGGCTCTTTGACGACTATCTGCGTATTCTGGCCGGGATGCCCCCCAGTACCTGCGCCACCTCCGGCGCCTGCGGCAGCTATTTGGTGGTGGAGGGGGACGGCAGCCTGTACCCATGCGATTTTTTTGTGCTGGACGAGTGGTACATTGGAAACATCGGGCAGATGAGCGTGAAGCAGGCCATGAGCAGCCCCCCCAGCCTCCGTTTTCTCTCCCAGGGCCGTACCCGGCCCGAGGTCTGCTCCTCCTGTCCCTATTGTTCCATCTGCCGGGGGGGCTGTCCCCGGGACTGGACAACCTTTGGCCCTCAGGGAACGAATTACTACTGTCCCGCCTTCCGGCAATTTTTTGACTACGCACTGCCCCGCCTGCGTCAGGCAGCGGCAGCTATCCCATAAAAAAACGCTCTGAGCGGCTTGAGATGGGCCGCGCAGAGCGTTTTTTACAAGGTAGGAATGGAGTTGCCCTCGTAGATCTTGGGCTTCATGACGTAGGTGTAATTTTTGTCTTCACAGTCCCGGCGCTCAATCATGGTCATCAGCCGGGTCGCCACCAGCCGGCCCATCTGCTGTCCCTGGTGGAGGGAACAGGTGATCCCCTCCGCCTCCCAGTCACGCCCGGAGTAGTCGAAACACACCAGTGAGCAGTCCTCTGGTACTCGTTTCCCCTGCTCCTCCAGCACCTGGCGCACCAGGCGGTAGATCATGTAGTTGCAGCACACCACGGCAGTGTACTTGGGCAGCCCTTTTAAAAATCGGTCGATGGACCGGGCAAACCTCTGGTCGTGGGCCTCATTGGAGACGCACCATTTGATGTAGTCGTCCTGGAACTCCACGCCCCGCTTCTGCATGGCGGCGGCGGTGCCCTGGAACTTCTCGATGCTCTGGTAGTTGTCATAGACAAAGATGCCTGCGATCAGCCGGTGGCCCCGCTCAATGAGCAGGCCCACCAGCCGGTCGGCACACTCCATGTCGTTGACAATGACCCGGGGATAGCGGAGGTTTTTATAATAGTTGTTATAAAAAATGACTGGGATATGCCGCCGGTAGATCTCCCGATAGCAGTCCAGATTTGGGTTGAGCAGGCTGGCCTTTACCCCGTCAATGATAAACCCCTGGAAATTCTGGTGGACCACCGCCTGCAGGCAGCTGCGCTCGTTGGCAAACTTATTGTCCGTAAAAAACACACGCAAATCCACCTGGTCGGCGGGCAGTACGCTCTTGATGCCCACCAGCAGCTCCGAATTGGCGTTGGTATCCTGGCCCTGGAGGATGAGGCCGATCTTCAGAGGGGCGGAGCCGGTATCCAGCTCCCTGGACAGGGCGATCTCCTTGTTGATGTAGGTCCCGCTGCCCTTGACCCGCCGCACCAGTCCCTCCTGGGCCATCCGGTCCAGCGCGGCGCGCACCGTCTCCCGGCTCATGTCCAACCGGCGGCACAGGGCGTTTTCCGAAGGCAGCTTTAAGTTGCCGGAAAACTTGTTCTCGTCGATATAGGCCATCAGCCAGCGGTAGACTTCATCCGCCTTTTTGCCAGCGCCAGCCACACGCACCCTCTCCTCAGTCTGTAATGGTGGGGCGCGATCCCTCTGCTTTCTCGATCCAGTCCAGCAGACGCTTGCGCAGATCCGCCTTGGCCTGGGCATAGGCCGGGTCCGCCACCACATTGTTCAGCTGCCAGGGGTCGGCGTTCAGGTCGTAGAGAAAATCATCGGCGTAGGTGTCCGATGCAGCGGCTTCGCCGCCGTTGACGCCGGGGGCGTAGACGGAGTAGAGGTAGTCCGGGGTACGGACGCAGCGGCCCACCCGGCTCTCCGAGATCTGGGCAAACACCTGGTTGGGTCTATTATCATTCGTTTTCTTCACCACGTCAAGGAGATTCTCTCCGATCATGGCGTCCCCCACATCCACGCCGGCCAGGGCCAGGATGGTCTTGGGCAGGCTCTCGGTGCTCACCAGCTCCTCTACTGCCACGCCGCCCTTATAGGGTCCTCCGGCAATGACCAGGGGCACGTGGAGCGCCCCGTCGTGGCAGGTGCGTTTGTAGTCATCGTATCCGTTCAGGTGGCTGTCGGTGTTGCGGGTCTTGAAGTGGGAGCCGTGGTCGGAAGCGAAGATGATGACCGTGTTGTCGTAAAGCCCCTCCTTCTTCAGCCGCGCCACCAGACGTCCCAGGTTCTCGTCCAGGCTGGCGCACTGGCCCAGATAGTCCGGGTACTCCTCGGCGGCGTTGCCTTTGAGCACCTCCAAGTCGTGGGGGAGGACAAAGTTTTTGTACTTCTCCTTGGAACCCTCCGGCCCCTCGTAGTGATTGTGGTCATTCTGGTGGTGAGGCTCGATCTGGGAGATGGTCATGAAGAAGGGGTTTTTGCCGTCGTACTGGTCGAAAAAGTCCAGGGCAAAGTCGGTAATGCAGTCGGCCCGGTAGCCCTTGAAGTCCAGGCGGTTGTCATTCTCATCGAAGACATAGCCATCGTAGCCGTGGGAGGTGAACTCCAGCACATCGGCCGCCCGCCAGAAGCCGGTGTAGCCCCCACGCAGCTGCTTGGGAATAGCGGTAATGGTGTGGTCGATGGTGGGCTTTTTCTCCAGCTCTCCGTCGCTGGCCAGGTGCCACTTGCCGATGTAAGCGGTCTCATAAAAGTCCACGTTCAGGACGAACCGGAAAGCCGCCCAGATGGCCACCGTAAGGGTCAGGGTAATTACATAGTACGAGGGCTTTTTACAGCGGAAGTAGGCCAAAAAGCCCAGGCAGCAGAAGATGGCGCCCACCACAAACAGATCGGTGAAACGGCACAGCAGATAGGTCACCACCAAAATAGCCAAAATCACCAGAGCCTTAAGCTCAGTCTGTAAATTGATGACCTTCCAGGTCAAAGGCTGTTTGGTGATCAGTTTATAGATCTCCTTGCCTACCAGCATGGCGCAGCAGATCATCATCACCACCATCAGCAGCGTGGGAAAGGCCCGCCCATTGACGGCATCCTTCTCCGAAATGGCCACCTGCTGGGGCAGTACAAACAAAATCCCCAGGGCGAACGGGAAAAACAGTATGCCTACGGTCAGATCCACCGGGATGCGCATCTCCTTCTTGTGCAGGCGCTCTCCCCAGCGGTCCATCCGGGCATGGAAGGCATTGACCCATTGTTTCATCCGGAAACCTCCTTAAACACACCGACTTCATAGAAAAGGAGGATGGGAGGGATTTTCGCCCATCCCATCCCCCAATTTTGCTCATTGGCAGGATCAGCCGGCAACGAGATCCTTGTACTCGTTGACGATACTCTTTACATTTTCCACGTGGGCATCCACGTCCTCCTGGCTCATGGTGTCAACCTCCAGGAGCATGGTGTCCTGCAGCCAGGTCACCACTTCCTCATCGGCCAGAATGGCGTCATACAGCTCCTTGAGCTGGGCCACAGACTCTTCGTCAGTACCGGCCCGGGCCATGATGAAGCAGCGGTTACGGAAGTAGGGATAGCCCTTCTCGCCTACGCCTTCCACACCGGCAAAGGGACCGTTTTCCAGGGGCTTCTCGTCAAACGCGCACACCACGGTCACGCCGCCCTGCTGATAGGTCTCCAAAATCTGGGACTGGTGGGAGACGGCAAACTGGGTCTCGCCCTTGGCCACAGCCTGAGCGGCCTCGGCAGCGGACTGGTAAGCCACCAGCTTCAGCTTGTCGCCGGCGCCCATCTTACCGAACAGGGAGGCAGCCAGGAACGCCTCGGAACCCACAGCGCCGTTGACCGCCACGCTGATCTCCTGGCCCTGAGCCACATAGGCTTCCAGGTCGGCGATGGTCTTGATGTTCAGACCGGCTTCCGCGGAGAGAACAAAGATGGAGGAATACAGGTTCTCCACAAAGACAAAGTCATCCTCGCTGAACTGCAGCTTGGAGGGATCGATGATGGAGGTAATGGACAGCAGACCCTCGCCCACAAACACCAGCTCGGTGTCGTTGGCCTCTGTGTCCATGACCCAGGTGTTTACAGTGGCGGCGTCGCCGGCAATGGCTTCCGCCACCAAAGTGATGTTGTCGGAATACTGGGTGGATTTGGCTGCCGTCTTTTGGCTGACCATAGCCGCCACGCCGGACGGAGCCCAGGGACAGGTCACCTTCCAGCTGGCGCTTTTGCCGGAGCCGGAGCCATCTCCGCTCCCAGTTCCGCCGCAGCCGGCAAGCAGCCCAACTGCCATAGCCAATGCAAGAGTCATACTAAGTAGCCGCTTTTTCATTCCTTATTCTCCTTTTCATTTTGTATCATTTATCCAGTTTCGAGGCTATTTATTTCGCCTGTTGTATTTAATTTACCATCCTCTCCCTATTCACTTCAACAAATTTATATAAAAATTATATAAAGTTGTATGGTTATAGTGATATTTTTGAAATATATTAAAATTTTTTAAATTGTGCCGATATAACTACAGAATGAAAATTATGTGACGATCAACCCTAAACGCCCAATTTGCCGGGCATGGACCGCACCGCTTTCCGCCGTATAAATCCGTGTCGTGGTGATGTTGGTGTGACCCAAAATATCGGCCAGCCGGGACAGGTCTCTCTCCTGGGCATAGTAGGTCCGCGCAAAAAGATGGCGCAGGTTATGGGGAAATACCTTCCCCTCCTCCACCCCTGCGCTTTCGCACAGAGCTTTCATATCCCGCCAGATATTGCTTCGATTCAAAGGCCGACCGTTCCGACTGATAAACACCGCTCCGGCGGTGATTTTTTGTTTTCGGAGATAGGTTTTCAGCAACCGGCGCAGCTTGTCCGGAAGAAACACCGTCCGCCGTTTTCCTTTATTGTTTACTTCGGCTCGCCCAGCCTGCACGGCCTCCACCGTAATATAGCGCAGTTCACTGACCCGAATCCCCGTAGCGCAGATCGTCTGAATCACCAAAGCCAAGCGCTCATTTTCCTTACGTTCTGCTGCCCGGATCAAACGGATATACTCGGCCCGTGTCAGTTCTTTTTCCTCATTGAGAAACAATGCTTTCTGTATTTTCAGTGGCCGCAGCCTCAATTCTGACCACCCGCAAAAGGTCAAAAAACGGTTGACTGCGGCCAGTATTGTGTTGACACTGGCAGGTGCGTATGTTCCCACCAAGTTCTCTTTCCATTCCAGCAGCAGTCCTTTGGCTACGGGACGTCCGTCCAAAAATTCCGCCAGAGTGTTTAAATCATGGGCGTACTTCTGTACTGTAGATTCTGAGCGTTCCTGCTCGCGCAGAAAAATGATATAGTTTTTGATCTGTTCCTTGGTGATCGTCAAATATTTTTTCCGCATAGCGGTATCCTCCTTATTGATAATACCACTATTGTAGCAGAATTTGGTATCTATATTCACCTTTTGCGCTTTTTTGCACACAAATCATCGATTTGGCGGCCATCTACCCCATTTTTTCTTCAGAAAATCCACTTTAAAATCTTTCTAATTTGGTCGATATATAGGTGAAAGAGAGCTCTGTCCTTTTCCATAAGGAAACACAGAAATGATCCCCTCTCTAGGAAAGGAGCGAATTTTATGCGCTATGAAGTAACCGCGGATTTGGTCACTGGTAACACTTTGATTGATTCGGAACATCGTCAGCTTTTTGCCGCTGTCAACGACCTGATGGATGCTTGTTCTCAAGGACATGGGCGGGAGCAGATCCAGTCCACCGTTCAGTTTTTGAGCGACTATGTGGTCAAGCACTTCGGAGATGAGGAAAATCTTCAGATCCAGCATCACTATCCCAACTATCCCTCCCACAAACAGTTTCATGAGGGATACCGCCGTCAGTTGAGCGAAAAATCCCAGCAGCTGCTCAAGAACGGCCCCTCCATCCGCGCGCTGGGTGACCTTAATCAGGTCATCGGAGTCCTGGTCTCCCACATCCGGACCGAGGACAAGCGTCTGGCCCGCTATATCAAAGAACACGGCGGAGATTGATGAAGAGATTTCCTTCTTCCTTCCCCACCAGCACAAACGAAGCGGCGTGAACCACATTTCTGTGGTTCACGCCGCTTTATCATAATTTTGAATGACGCGCGCAAGCTGTCCTTTACTCGTCCAGCCGCAGAGTAAACTGAGACACCAAATTCTTCAGGAGGCTGGACTGGCCGGACAGCTCCTCGCTGGCAGCAGCAGACTCCTCTGCCGTAGCAGAGTTGGTCTGGACCACGCTGGAAATCTGGTCCGTACCTTCCGAAACCTGATGGATCGACTCCGTCTCGGAAATGATGTTCTCCGTTACCTGGTTCATCAGACGCACCGCTTCTTCCGTATAGGCCACGGTCTGATCCAGGGCCTTGCTCACCTCATCGGTCAGGACGCTGCCCCGCTCCACATTGCTCATGGAGTGTTCGATCATATCCTTGGTCTGCTTGGCCGCCTGATCGGACTTGGATGCCAGACTGCGCACCTCATCGGCCACCACGGCAAAGCCCTTGCCCGCGGTCCCGGCCCGTGCAGCCTCTACCGCCGCATTCAAAGCCAGGATATTGGTCTGGAACGCGATGTTCTCAATGGCCTCAATGATCTGTCCGATCTCCTGGTGGCCCTTGAAGATGTCGCCCATGGCCTGCTTCAGTTCCCGCATCTTGTCGTTGCTGGCGGTCACCTGTGTGCCGGCCTGATTGGCCTTCTCCTGCGCCCGCTTGGCTGCAACGGTATTCTCGTTGGCAGAGGAACTGATGTCGCTGATGGTAGCGGACAGCTCCTGAACGGCGCTGGCCTGTTCTGTGGCACCCTGCGCCAGAGCCTGGGCGCCGGAGGAGACCTGCTCGGCCCCGGCAGACACCTGTTCGGCCGCAGTATTGATTTGAGACATGGTGCTGCTCAGACCACGCTCCAGATCCCGCAAGGTGGTCAGGACCTCTTTTATATCGCCAACATACAAATCATAATTCCGAGACCGGACATTCAGGTTGCCCCGTGCCATCTCGTGGAGCAGATAACCAATATCTTCAATAATGCCGCGTAATACATAAACGATTTGGCTGGTGGCCTCTGTCAGCAAGCCAATTTCGTCCTTACGATTAAACTCGGGCACGGGAGAGGTAAGGTCGCCCTCCTGCAGCTTCTGGATTCTCTGCACGCACACCCGGATGGGCTTGCCCAGACCGGTGGCAATCCGAATGGAGATCACCGTGGAAACGATCAGTGTGATGACCACCAGAGCAATGATGATCACAATGTTGCGGTAAGTACTGGCCATAAAGTCAGAGGTATACGCATTGACACCCAGACTCCATCCATCGGTCCCCGCAACCGGCGCATAGGCCAGGTACTTGGACACACCGCCGTATTTGTACTGCCCAAAGCCGGACTCTCCGGCAACCATTTCGGTCTCCAATGCGGCCAGCTCTTTCAGGGAAGAATCACTTTCCGCGTCCCGTACGCTATTTTCCTGGTTGCGGACATTCTCAATATTTTCGTGGGCGATGGTGTTTCCGTTACGATCCAGCATATAGGCGCTGCTGTTTTTACTGACCTTGATGCTGGCCATAATATCGTTCAGGAACGTTTCGGTGGGTACAAAGTAGACCACACCGGCGATCTTCCCGCCCTGAATACCATCCTGCCAAAGCGGCGCGGATACCATAATAGACAGCTCGCCCGTAACTTTGCTGACAGTGGGAGTGGAAAACCAAGAATTGCCCGCCAGGGCCTGTTTGAAATACTCCCGGTCCGCGTAATTGTTGCCGTCAAACAAGCTATCGCCAGTAACCGACAGCAGATTTCCCCGCTCCATACCGTAATTCTCCGCCCAGGCATCCACCAGGGCCTGTTTTTCGGAAACGGGTACCTCAGGATCACTAAGTGCGGGAATCATGCCCATAGCTTCGATCGCGTTTCTATAAGACTGAAGCTGGTAAGACACATGTTCAGCTGTCTGAGCAGCGACAACCTCCATCGTCTGCTTCAGCACCGACTGGCTGGTGGAGTAACTCATGGCAACACCTACGCCGCCGCACACAACCGCCGCAGCGCCTGCCAAAGCCAAGAAACCGACCAGAAGCTTTTGACGTATGCTTTTCATAATCTCAAATCTCCCCCCAAATATTGACAGACAGTCTTTTAAATAATGGCTCATAGTTTTTATCGACCAAATTCGCAACAAATTAACCTAAAATTTTAAAAAAATGAAAAAAGTACCGAAGCTGGAATCAAGCCCAGCTTCGGTGCATTCTAATTCAAGAGCACAGCTTTTTTAGTCTCCGGATCGGCGCGGTAAAGCTGCATATTAGCCACGTCGATCAAATAGCTCTGTTCAAACTTATGGTTCTCCGCCAGATAGATATTGACCAGAATACAGGGCGTTCCATCCAGAAAGACCGTTCCCTCCAAAGGAATGACCAGATAATCGTCCATACTCTCTCCGGAAAGGCCTAGGACCGACAGGGGGGTGCGCCTGATCAATTCCACTGCCTGAGCCAGCGTCATGCTCTGTTCTTCTTGCTGGGGCAGCACGTCCTGCTCCGCTAAGGAAGCAGTAATGGTGCAGGCATTCTCTTCCCACTGGATGGTCAGCAAAAACACCTGGTCTGAGTCCTCCAACTCCTGCGCTGCCAGTACCTGCCCTGAGTCGGCAGAATAATCCGGCGCACTGCTGCTGTCGGAGTCAGCCGCGATGATGCAGTCGTAGTCGGTCTCCAACGCTTGGGTGTACTCCTCCACAACTTTTCCCGCATCGGAAAGTTGTGTATACCGGTATGCGGTGCCGCCCTCTTCTCCGGCGGTCTGCTCAAATTCCACCCCATCCTCCAGCGCCACCAACGCATTCAAGGAAGGCAGGCTGTTTTCTTCCAGAACATAGGATTGAGGCGGCTCCTTTGCATCCCCGCCGCAGGCAGACAATATCAAAGCCGCCAACAGCGGTGCCGCTAGTTTTATTGCGCGTTTCACCGCACAGTCACCTCGTCTTCATATCCAATATCAACCCGGTCGCCGGTTTTCAGCACCTCTTGGAAGAGGCATTCCCCTCCGTTCAGGCGCAGGCTTACCGGCCGCTGAAGATTCTTGAAATCGATTCCAGAACGTTCCAGCAAATCCATCACATAATAAGGTGCGCCATCCTCCTTAGGCGCCAGCGTCACCGGCTGCCCATTCAAGGTAACGGAAAGGGCACTTCTCATCACGGTCGGTTCCGGCACAAATGTGCGGACCGGCTGCTGCGGTACGGTGGGCTGTGTGTGTGGTTCCACAGTGGGTTTTTCAGGCGTTTGCACACTAGTCAGCTCCGGCTGCTCCGCCTGTACTACCACAAACGCACCACTCGGCACCAGCTCGTCCGGGTCCCAAGGCGCTCCATTGACCAAAATCGCCCTGGCATTTAAACGCCGGGCCAGCTGCTCCCCAGTCAGGCGGCAGTCTGCCCCCGCTTCCGCCGGTACAAATTCCACCTGATCCCCGGCATGGACCACCGCCGAGGGCTGGGCCTCCACACCGTTGATCTGCAAACGGGCCGGCCGGGCAGGCTGTCCGTGAAACACTGTGCGCCGCCCGTCTACCTGCAGGATCAGCGGTTTTCCGCTTTTGCCCAGCAGATCATAATAACTGTATCCGTTCATCATCAGCAGGTCCATAGCGGACAGATCACCGCTGCGGAACAGCTTGGCCCTGGTCCCGTTGAGCATGACCTGGCAGCTGTCGTTAATAAGCCCCAGCCCCGCCGAAATTGCGATCCCCAGGGGAGTTGTATATTCCGGGTCCTCCAGGGAAAACACGTCGGAATAGGCGCTGGTTTTAAAGTGTCCCCCCGCCACGGAAACCCGTTTCGGGTCCATTTCCAGGGCTGAGGCCACTTTTTCCCGAAGTCCGGCCAGCTTACTGCCGCCCCCGGCTAAAAATACGGCCGAAGGCGTCCCGCCGTTCAGCGCGATGACCTGCTGGGCAATCTCCTTGGCCAGCAGTTGGGCCGCCGGCTCCAAGGCCGCCTGGGCCTGCTGGCTGGTGCACGTCTGTTCCAGCCCCAGAATGTCGGTAAAGCTCAGCTGCTCTGCCTGGGCCAGTTGGGACTTCATGCGCTCGGCAGTGGCATAATCCACCAGATACTCTTTCATCAGCGCCTCGGTGATCTCATCCCCTGCCACGGTCACCATAGTATAGCCCACTACGCTGCCATCCCGGCATAGCGCAATGTCCGAGGTGCCCGCTCCAATGTCCACCAGACACAGGTTCAGCAGGCGCAGATCTGCCGGGATCGCCGCGTTCAGCGCCGCGATAGGCTCCAAAGTCAGACTGGCCACTTCCAGACCCGCTTGCCGCATGACCGCATACAAGCTGTCGATCACTCCGTTAGGCAGGAACGTAGCCACCACATGGGACTCCAGACAGCGCCCCGTATGGCCCAGCAAATTGGCCAGCGGGTAGCCATCCAAACGGTATTGGATGGCCGTATAGCCCACCAGGAACATCTGCTGTCCCTCGTCGCTCTGGATCGCCTGTTCGGCATCCGCCACCGCGGCTGCCTCCAGCTGGGCGACGATGGTTTCATCAATAGGTTCCGGGGCAGAAAACTCCCGTTGGCTGTGGCCCTGTTCTGTGCGCAGGGCACGCCCAGCCGCCGCCACACAGGCCCGCTGCAGTTTACAGCCGGCCTGCTGTTCCAGCCGCTCAGTAACGGTACGAACCGTGGCAGCCACTTGGGCTATATCTTCAATCTGACCGTCCATCATGACCCGGTGGTTGTGGAGAAGCTTTTCCATTGCCAGAATCCTGACCTTGTCCTCCTCCTTTGTACCCAGCAGGCCAATCACGCTTCTGGTTCCGATATCCAGCGCATAAATCAGTTCTTGCTTCTGCTGAGGAGCACGTTCCGTCTGTTCAGACATTCATCTGCCATCTCCTTTCCTGCCGGGATCAGTCTTTTAATACTTGCTGAAGGGATTTTCCTCCACTGCGGGAGCGGCAGGCCGGCTGGAACTCTGCACAGGCTCCTGCTCCTGCTGCTCTTGTGGCTCATAAGCAGCAAAGGGGTCGGAGTTCTTGATGCGGAAGCGCTGGATCAGCTGCTTCATCATCACCGCCTGAGAGGACAGCTCCTGGCTGGCAGCCGCGGACTGCTCACTGGTGGCGGAGTTGGTCTGAACCACAGCAGAAATCTGGTCCACGCCGGCGGTCAGCTGATCAATGGACTCCGCCTCCGCAATGGTGCTCTCAGCCAGCTTCCCCATGTACTCAATGGCCACTCCGGCATACTCCACAGTCTTCTGCATATTGTCATCCACATCCTCAGCCAGGGCGCCGCCGTGCTCCACCGCAGCCATGGACGTTTCGATGAGCTTCTTTGTCTGCTTGGCGGCGTGATCCGACTTGGAAGCCAGATTGCGCACTTCGTCTGCCACCACGGCAAAGCCCTTGCCCGCGCTGCCGGCACGGGCAGCTTCCACCGCGGCGTTCAGGGCCAGGATGTTGGTCTGGAACGCAATATTCTCAATGGTTTCGATAATCTTGCTGATGTCTTTCTGCCCAGCCATGATCTCGTCCATCGCCTTGCGCATTTCTTTCATGCGCTCATTGCTGATCAGCACCTGCCCGGCCGCTTGATCCGCGCGCTCCTTTGCGTCTTGGGCGGTCTTGCGGTTTTCCTGAGCGAAACGGTCCAGATCGTTGATACCTGCGGACAGCTGTTCCACTGCGCTGGCCTGTTCCGTGGCGCCCTGGGCCAGCCCTTGAGAGCCTGTGGACACCTGATCGGCCCCAGCAGCCACCTGATCGGCTGCCTGAAGAATGCCGCCCATGGTATCATTGAGCTGCTCCAGCAGATATTCAATGTTCTCCTTGATGGGAGCCAGCTCACCCGGATACTGCTGAGTCACCTGGCAGGACAGATCGCCGTCGGCCAGCTGCTTCGTCACCGATACGATATCCTCAATGGTATTGTGCAGAACTTCCTGAGAAGTACGCACCGCGTCGCAGATTCCGCCAATCTCATCCGCCGACTCATAGTCCAGCTCATAGGACAGATCACCTTTGCTGAACGCAACCACAGAGTCCTGGGCCTTACGCAAGGGCCTTACGATCGAACGAACAACATACCCATTCAGGGCACAGCCCACCGCAGCCATGATGACAATCAAAACGAGCAAAATGACCGTCTGACGGGTAATGTTGCCCGATGTGTGGCTCAATGCCTGGTCTCCATTCTGTGTCAACTGGCTGGTCAGGGCCTGGCCCGCTTCTACCGCGGCATTCAGCCTGGGGGTACACTCATCCCGCAGCAGCTGTCGGACCTGAGCGGTATTCCCCGCCTGAAGCGCACTGTCAATGGCACTGAACGAAGCACGCCACTGCTCCACTTTCTGGGTAAAGTCTGTTGCCAAAGCGGTACCCTCTGTCTGCAGCGAGGAGATTGTTTTCAAAGACTCATCTAAGGCAGTAAGGGAGGCATCAATTTCGCTGACTGTGTTCGTATCATAGCCAAACAGCGCCATGTCCCGCAGCTGTCGGGCAATGGCGTTGATCTCTGTCTCGCTCTCTTGAACCGCATCTACGATAGCGATCTGGGTAGATATGACTTCAGAATATTGATTTCGAACGCTGAAGATCGTCCAAATGGCCACAGCCATCAACAGGAGCGACAAAAGCATTGTAACGCCAAAGGAAAAAAGGATTTTTATGCCAACTCTTTTATTTTTCATGTTCTACCCTCCAAAACGTAGTTCTTGTCTGTATGGTGCTATATATAAGCGGTATACCCGAAAGAGCAAACCGAAATATTCTTGATCCAATTACACTACATCCCCATATCGTCCTTTCTGCACATCACCAAATATGGTTCCATCCACCAGAGTAATGACCCTCCGGCGCATTAGATTGACAAATTTTTTGGCGTGTGTCGCCATAATCACTGTAATGCCATTGTAATTGAGTTCCGACAAAAAGAGAAACATATCCCAAGCCGTGTCCTCATCCAAATTGGCAGTCAGCTCATCCAGAACCAGTATATCCGGATTGTTTATGATCGCTCGTGCCAGCTCTACACGCCGGCATTGCCCCATGGAAAGTTCCACCGGATAACACTTTGCCGCATCTCCCATTCCTACCATATTGAGGGCTTTCTGCACCCGTTTGTCGGGCGCCAACCGTCCCCTTCCCCGTCCCAGCAGCGCCACAGCGGTCAGATTTTCCTCAATGGTCCGCTTCCGGATCAAAGTTGGCAGCTGAGGCACATATCCAAACCGCAGCCGCCGCTGTTGACGCTGCCGCTGCGAAATACGGGTGACATTCACTCCATCCACAAAAATGTTTCCATGGGTGGGGGAGGTTTCACAGGCAATCAACTGCAAAAGGGTGCTTTTTCCCGCCCCGCTGCTGCCCGTGACAAATACAAACTCTCCCTTTTCAATGGTGAGATCCACCGAATGAATCGCATGGACCACGCGCCGTTCAGACTCCTGCGGATAGTCTTTGCCCACTTCTTTCAAGCAAATCTGCGGCTGTGGCATAGATCTATCCCTCCTTATATACAATGAGAAAAATTTTTGTTATAATGTGTCACACGATGAAGTGAGGCGGGAGACTGCAATGAGTGATAAAAAGAAACAAAAACATTATCTTCGCATCCCGGGGCTCATTTTGCTCGCCTTACTCTGTATCGGGGGCACTGAGTTAGCGGTATGCCGAATCATGGACCCGGATCTTTTTCAGGAAATCATGCAGCCGGCGGCCCGATTGAAACAATCGCTCCAGGATCAGGGCAAGAATCTGTTGAGTCAGATCCGCCCCCCTGCACAGCCGCCTCAAACACAGCAAGAAGAAGCCGCTCCGGTCAGCCAGGAAATTCAGGAACCGGAAACTGCTTCCCCTCCCGCTACGCAAGACCCGACCATCACACAGTTTCGCTCACACCAGGATCAGGAGGTACTGACCGGCGGGGTGGTCGAGCTTATTTACTTCAATCAGGGGGAATCCCCTTGGGCCGAAGCCAGCTTTGGGCCGGACTCAGTCAAAGGCTTTGGCTGCGGCCCCACCGCAATGTCCATGGTAGTCTCCACGCTGGGGCCGGAATTGGTAGACCCTGCTCAAATGGCTCAGACGGCCTATGAACTGGGGTACTGTGCCCCAGGCAGCGGGTCTTACCTGTCCATTGTGGAAGGATTGGCCCAGCACTTTGGCCTGGAAGCGCACTCCTGCGGAGAGCTCTCCGCGGACGATCTATATCAACGGCTGGCCACCGGCCAGCTGCTCATCGCCCTCATGGGGCCTGGGCATTTTACCAGCGGAGGACACTTCATTGTCCTCCGGGGCGCCACCTTGACGGGGCAAATACTGGTCGCAGACCCTAATAGCCGGGAGCGGAGCCTGGCTCTTTGGGACCCACAGCTTATTTTAGATGAGCTCTCCTCCAGTCGGTCCAGCGGTGCCCCACTGTGGTATTTCCCCTCTTTAGGAAGTTAAAGGAAAAAGAGGATTACCCCCTGTCGATGTTGAGTCGGCAGGGGGCATTTTGAGCAGATACACTATTTTCCTTGTTTCATGTAAAAGGAATTAGCCCCACCCAAACGGCTGCTCACTGCCCGATCCGCCTGGCGGACCCGCTCCAACAGAGCGTAGTTTTTTTCCACCTGGCGCAGCAGCGCCTCTCCGCTGGCCGTAGGGAGCTTCCCCGAAAACCGGCCTGAAATATACTGGCTGAGTAACGCGCCATCCTCCGCCGGCAGCTGCTTACACTGCCGGTTCAGCATGGCTTGATAATCATTCAGCCGTCCAATCTCCTCCTGCCGCATGGACAGAAACATCCGAACTGACACCTGGTCCTGGCGGTTCACCGCCTCGGACAGCTCACTTGTCAGCTCTGCCACTTCTGCCAGGGAGGTATACATCTTGCGCTGGATAGCGTTAGCTTCATCTAATTGCTGATCATGTAACATGGTGAGCTCCTATCGGCTGGAGGTGTTTTTGTCCGCAGTACGGAAGCTTTCCCGCAGTTCAGCAGCCATACGCTTTACCCGCTCCAACTCGGTTTTATTGCGGCCGCTCTTTACCCGGCTGAGTTCATAGCAGAAGTATTCATACAACCGGGTCAGCTGACTGCTGATCTCATACTGCCGATCCAATGTATCATCCAAATAATGGACAATACGGACGGAATGATCCACAGCCGCCTCAAAGGTCTGGTAGTCCTCTTGGGAAAGGGCCAACTCTGCCTGTGTCAGCCGCTTGATCAGTTCGTCATAAACCAACAGCAGCAGCTCACCGGGGGTCATAGTATTCAGGGACTGCTCCCGATAATGCTGGTAACCTCGCATATCCATAAAGGTGCGTTCCTTTCCTTTGGAGATCGTTAACCTCCCATCAAGCCGGCCAGAGCCGAGCTCTGGGAGTTCATCTGGTTGATCAGAAGTTCCAGCTGGGTGAACTTGTTGGTGTAGTAGTCCACCTTATTGGACATTTTATCCTGCCACTTGGAAATCTCTTCCTCCACATCTTTCATCTGATCCAGAAGTGTATTATCCAATGCGGCGCTGGGGGAGTATTTGGAGCCGGCCTTCTCGATCAGGATACCCTTTACGTCGCCGGTTGTAGCAGCGTATTTGTCGGTAATCCCAGTCAGTCTCGTCATAAGACCGTCGGTGGCGGCGCCGTTCTCCTTGGACTTGGTAAACGCCTCCTGCACCTTGTCCGGATCGCTCTCCAGAGCCGCCCGGAACTTTTCCTCATTAAAGGTGAGGGTGGTCAGCCCATCCGAGTAAGAGGTTTCAATTCCGATGGACCGCAGCGTTGCGCCGTCCGCTCCGCTGGAGGTAATGGCATTACGCAGATCATTGTACAACGAGGACAGGTCGTTGTCCATAAACAGGATGCCAGTTTTTGCCTTCTTCTCGTAGTTTTCGATGGCCGACTCGCTCATTCCTTCCATGGCTTCGTCAGACAGCGGCTCATAGGAAGAGCCGTCGTTCTTCTGAAGAGGCATATCGGAATAAGCGCTCTTGACCTCCTTGATAAGGGTGTTCAGGTCCTCCACCATCTTCTTTACCGCGTCCACAATCGTGTCCGCGTCTGTCTTGCTGGTGAAGGTGATCTGGCTGTCCGTGTCCAGCTTACCATCTTTGATGGCCGCTTCCACCTCGTCCACAGTAGTCTCCGGATTGAACGTACCGTTAACGGTAATATTCATGCCGTCCAGATCAAAGCTGTTGGAGGAACGGGTCAGCTCCATGGTCTGGCCGTTGATGGTGGCGATGATCTGAGCATCCCGGCCCGACTCGTAGGTGCCAGTGTCAGATTCCAACTCTCCAGTGTCTTGGTTGCGTGTAACTTTGCCAAACAGTCTCTCGCCCAATCCGCCGGCTTCGATCTCCACACGGCCGCTGGAGCCAGTGTCCTTCGCGGTGAATACAAACTGGCCGGTGGTCTTGGAGTAGCTGATGTTAACGCCGGCTTCCGTATTGGCGTTGATATCGTTGATAACGGTGTTCAGCTCGGTATTCTTGCTGTAGCTTCCAATTTTCACACCATTGATCTCTAAATCATACATCAGGTTGCCGTCTTCGTCAATCCGCTTATTGTCATCATTGACCCGGTAACCTTCCGAATCCACACGGTAGGTGCTGCCGTCTTCCGCCTTTTTCTCCGTGATATCGCCCACCGCTTCGGCGGCCGTCAGACCTTCCAGGCTCAGTCCTCCCAGATCTCCCAGGGTCTTGGTGGTGTCCAGATAGCTGGTCAGGCCAGAGCCGATGCCCAAAATATCGCCCACATCTCTGTTGGAGGCGGTGACAGACATGGTGGAATTTTTAATGGAGGGTGCCATAGTAAAGGAGATGCCATCTTTGGGGTCCAGAGTGGCGCTGATCTTATTGACCACACTGGACGAACCATCCGAATTGGTCACTTTTTCGGTTCCAAAGGCATTTCTCAGCTCTTCGTTGAGCGCTTTCTCAAATTCCCCGAGGTCTTTCACGTCTTTCAGCCCGTCCAGGCTGATGGTCTTTTTCTTGCCGTCCAAAGTAACGGTAATGCTCTCCCCGTCAATGAACTCAGACAGGGCTTTCTTGTCTGTAAAGTTATCAGGGATTCCCAGGTTGACCGTCTTGGTATCGTCGCCCAGCTGCTTACCAATCAAATCGCCCAGGCTGCCGGTGGCCTCGCTGATCTTAAAGGTATTGCCGCTGTTTTTCAGGTCGTCGACTGTAAGAGAAATATGTCCGGAGCCGTCATCCCGGACTTTTACACTGATATACTCGTCCGCCGAACCGGAACCGTTGTTGGTTGAGATCTTTTGCTCTTTGAGCTTTTGATTAATTGCATTCTGGAATGTCTGAACGTCAAATTGACCGTCTTTTTCAAAAAATTCCCGCTCACCAAAATCCAGCGTGACCTCCTGGTTACCGTAGGTTATGGTGAGGGAACCGGCCAGCTTGCTCACATCCACCGTGTTATCCGAATTGATCTCCATGGAGTCGCCGGTAATCTTCTTGCCACTATCATCCACTGTGATGTTATCGGTCAGGTTGGATGCATCATGGGTATACCTGGCGGCCGAGGCCAGCTGCTTGACGGCGTTGAGCATAACGTCGCTGCTGGTCTTTCCGGTAGCGGTGACCAGGTTGGCATACTTGCCGTTTGTCGAGGTGATCACCGCGTTGTTGAAAAAGCTGGAGCTGGCCAGGTTGTTGTTGGAATACGCAAAAGTAGCGTAATTGCGGTAAAACTCCACCAACTTGTCGGAGATGCTCTGGTAGGCCTCCTGCTGCCACTGGAGCTTGGTGTTTTTACTCTGGAGGCTCTGGATCTTCTGCTGATAGCTCTGGACAACGCCGGAGATCAGTTCTTCGGTATCCAGACCGCTGGCCAGTCCGGAAATAATATTATAGGTACGATTGCCATAAATACTGGACGAGGAGCTTGCGCTGGATAAACTATTTACGGATGCCATAATTTCACACTCCCTTTTCTTACGGCTAAAACGACTGGAAGAGGACCGGATATAGAAAAGGCCGTTCTAAAATTTGAGCCTTATTGACAAAAAACGGCCTTTTGTTTACAATACCCTGGAGCATATTCTTATACCCTCACTATTAATATCGTCCGCTGCGGCGAAAGATTAAGCGTTTTCTTACATTTTTTTGTAATATTTTCGATGCACGCCATCCCGCGGACAGAAAAGGAGGTTCTGGCCATGCCAGCTTTGATGATCGCAATTACCAACCAGAAAGGTGGCGTTGGGAAAACCACTACGGCGGCCGCCCTGCTGGCCAGTCTGCACAACCGGGGCGCCCGGGTGTTGGGGGTGGATTTAGACCCTCAGGGCAGCCTGGGTTTCAGCATGGGGCTGAACATTGAGCGCTGTGCGACCATTCACGACGTATTCCGTGGAGAGCTGGAGCCCCAGCAGGCCATTTCCCATACCCAGACCTGCGATTTGCTGCCCTCCAACATCCTTCTTGCGGGAGCGGAACTGGAGTTTAACCGGCCCGGCCGGGAATATATGCTCAAAACCGCCCTGTCCAAGGTGGAGGAAAACTACGACTATATCATCGTGGACACGCCGCCTGCACTGAATCTGCTCACCGTCAATGCCTATGTGGCAGTGGACAAGCTGATCATCCCCATGGCTCCCGAAGTGCTCAGCCTCCTTGGTGTGTCCCAAATCAAGGAAACCATTGAGAGCGTGCGGGAATATTACAACTCCCGTCTGGAGGTTCTTGGCATCCTGCTCAACCGCTTTAACGCCCGGTTCAACCTCAACCGGGAGGTACTGGAGCTTGCCGATCAAATCGCCAAGCAGCTGGACACAGTGGTGTTTGAAAGCAAAATCCGCACCAGCGTGGCGGTGGCTGAGGCCCCTGCCCACAGCATGAGCGTGATCGACTACGCCCCCGCCTCCAAACCCGCGCAGGATTTTGAGCATCTGTGCGATCTGGTGGCAGGCGCTCAATTTCCCCGCAGCAACGATGGGAGGCAGATCTGATGGCAGGAAAACGAAACACCCGCACCAGCAAGACGGACCACGTGCTGAGCCTTCTTTCCGGCGGTGCGCCGGAGGAATCGGTTTCTCCGGCCCAACCGGAACAGACTGTCTCCTCTGAACCGGCCCAGCCCTCCCCTTCCCCAGAAGAAGCGGATTCTTCCGCCTCCCATCCGGCCCCGGAAAAATCCAAACACACTGCCCGTTCTCGTAAAAAATCCCATTCTGATCAGGCCGACCAGGCCCATGCGCAGGCCGACATTGCTCCGCCCCCCGCCAACCGGGAGGGGGAGCGGTTGGCCGCCCCCATTTTGCAGGTAGCCCGCACCAACAATGACGCGCTCTCTGAGGCCATTCGCGACGCCCTGTCTCAAACGCTGGAGGAAGAGTTGGCCCAACAGGCTCCGCCCCCGGCCGAGCCCGTTTCGGTGCCTCTGCCTGAGCTGGAACCTCAACCCACGCCGGCTCCCGCCCCCGCACCCAACAACGGAAAAATGAGCCAGGAGGAGATCGAGCGGATGCTCCAAAACATGGCCGCTCCCGCTTCCAAGCCGGAGCCTGAACCGCAGCCAGAACCTGAACCGGCTCCCGCTTCCGCACCCAGCGGCGGGAAAATGAGCCAGGAGGAGATCGAGCAGATGCTCCGGGACATGGCCGCTCCCGCTTCCAAGCCGGAACCTGAGCCGCAGCCAGAACCTGAACCGGCTCCCGCTTCCGCTCCCAGCGGCGGAAAAATGAGCCAGGAGGAGATCGAGCGGATGCTCCGGGATATGGCCGCTCCCGCCTCCAAGCCGGAGCCCGAGCCACAGCCCAAACCTGAACTGGCTCCCGCTCCGGAGGAAGAACCAGAGGTCCCCTTCGCCCCGCGTGAGACGCACCTGCCGGACGGGTCAGTCTGCATCAATGTGATGGAGGTCCTGGTGGATGAGCGGCTGGAGCGGTATGTGCATATGTTTGGTCTGTGCAGCTGCCCCCGGTGCCTGGCCGATGCCAGGGCCCTGGCCCTCACCCGGCTGCCTGCTAAATATGTGGTGCTGCCCGCCTCTGCCGCCACGCCTATGGTCAGCCTCTACCGAGCCAAGTTTGAATCCATGGTCATCTCCCAGGTCATCCAGGCCTGCAAGACTGTGATGGAAACGCCCCGGCACCTTCTTTGAGTCAGTTTTATTCTCTCCCCTTCTCCCTGCCAAGAGGGAGAAGGGATTTTTTTAAAATTTTTCTCAAAGGGCTTAATTTTTTGGAAAATTGGACGAAAGAACCATTGAAGGGACTTGGGGCCGCGGCCCCAATGCCCCATCCCGTGTCCGGTTCCGTCCGTAAAGGCCTGCGGGCGTGTCCGGACTCACCAATCCGGCGGGCAAGAAGGAACTTGCCTCGACCAAATTTTCAAGGAGGAAAATCTTATGCGTATCCAGCACAATATTATGGCTATGAATGCCTACCGCAACTACAACAACAACACCTCCGCCCTGTCCAAGAACCTGGAGAAGCTCTCTTCCGGCTACAAGATCAACCGCGCCGGCGACGACGCCGCCGGTCTGGCCATTTCCGAGAAGATGCGCGCCCAGATCACCGGCCTGGACAAGGCTCAGGACAATGCCAAGGACGGCATCTCCCTGGTGCAGACCGCTGAGGGTGATCTGACCGAGGTCCACGACATGCTCAACCGCATGTACTCCCTGGCTGAGCAGTCCGCCAACGGCACCTATGAGGGCACCGACCGTACCCAGCTGCAGAAGGAAGTCAACCAGCTGCGCTCTGAGATCAACCGCATCGCTGATTCCGCCAACTTCAACGGCATCAAGCTGCTGGACGGCTCTCTGGCCGGCTACACCGATGCCACCAGCACCGAGATCACGCTTAAGACAGCTGGTTCTGCTAACGGCAAGGCGGTATTCCAATTGGATCTGGCCGGCTTTGCCGTGGGCAGCAAGGTCAGCGGCACAGGCACGATGAGCGTCTCCCTGGGCGGCAAGACCTACGATGTGGAAGTGACCGCTAATATGGACGCCGATGATTTTGCCACTAAGCTGGCTGCTGCCATCAATGCCGATAAGTTCTCCGGCGATGTGGGCGGCCAGTATACCGCGGCGGTTGCCTCTGGAACCAAGATCACTCTGACCGCCGCCAATACCGGAGCGAATGAAGAGTTGAAGGGCACATTCACCACCTCCGCCAAGGAGGGCGTGGGCGGCCTGATCCTCCAGATCGGCGATACCAGCGACAGCTTCAACCAGCTGGCCGTCTCCGTCAAGAATACCGACTCTGATGCCATCGGCATCGGTGACATTGACATCTCCAATCAGACTGGGGCTGCCGATGCTCTCAATGTCATTAAGAACGCCATCAACTATGTCTCCGATGTCCGCGGCACCCTGGGCGCCACCCAGAACCGTCTGGATCACACCATCAACAACCTGAGCGTCATGCAGGAGAACATCCAGGACGCCGAGTCCACCATCCGCGACACCGACATCGCCGACGAGATGATGGCCTACACCAAGAACAACATCCTCATCCAGTCCGCCCAGGCCATGCTGGCCCAGGCCAACACCGTGCCTCAGGGCGTGCTCCAGCTGCTGCAGTAATCGGCCATTCCATCACTGCAAGGCATCCGTTCTTGGTGAAAGCGGGACTTCCCGTTTCCCCACCACAATACAGAGGGGGGCGGCCCGGCAGGGCCGCCCCCCTCTCTTAAGTTTCAAAGGAGGAAACCGGCATGGAACCCATTGCCATCGCCCGCCGCTTGGCGGAGCTGGGACAGAAAACAGAGGCTCAGCAGGCCTACACTGTGGCCCTGAAGAAGCAGGAGGATCTTTCCCCCATGGATCGGCTGGAGGCGGCCAGCTACGTTTTTTTCTCCCGCGGGGATTATAAGGTGGCTTACACCACCTTTGTTCAGCTCTACAACCAGGGGGAGTTTCGCCCTCAACTGTGGGATATTCTCACCCAAGCTTTTTACCAGCCCAATGAGGAAAAGCTTCGCCGCCGCTATGAGCGCAACCTTCAGGCCCTGTCCGCTTACCCCTACTGCTTCCATACGGAGTTTCCAAGCTATGAGGAGCTGCCTCTGCGCTTCTTTCCCTTTGACAGCAGCGGATATCTTCCCTACAATCCGGTAGAGGACCGTTTCGGGGACTATGTGAATCTAAAGGCCCCTGTCATCGACCGGTACTTTTTTCACGATTTGGAAAACCCAATTCTGGCGGCGGAGGTCTATTCCCAATATCAGTTGGAGTATCTCAACGACAATGTGCGCAAAAGCGAGTGGGTAGGAAGAGAAAACCACATCTACCTTCATTATGCTGACCCCGCCCTTTTCTGTGCCTATCTTCCATGCCTTGACCTGCGCCCTCTGCTTCGGGAGGAAAAGTTTGTCTTCCTCTTTGGGGAGGAAATTGACCAGTACCCCATTGACTTTAAGGCGCGCTTTGGCATCGACTACAGCCAGTACCCCCTTAAGCCCATTGGAATCCGGGAGGTCAACAAGCTGATCTGGCACACCCAGCTGGCCACCCACAACGGCGGTGATTTTTTTAACGAGATTTTCTACGGTCACCCCAATCTCCTGAGCATCGAATCCATCATGTTTGACGATTATCGCAAGCTGCTTGACCAAATACGTGCGCTCTATCAGAAAAACCCTCTGGGGAGCGATGTCAACCGCCAGCTGGCTCAGCTGAAAAACCCCACTGCAAAAGATTTCTTAGTCGCCCTGTTTTTAAATGACTCGGAGACATCCGCCGGCCTGGACCGGGCAGCCCGCATCGCGCCAGCCCTGTTTTTCCAGCCCCACTTCCCCAACGTGGAATATCAGCTGGATGTGGCCGAGGGGGAAAGGGCCTGCGCTCTTTTTTCCCAACAGTATGAGGAAATCAAAAAATCTCCCATTTTAAAAGGGTTCAAATATATCAAAACCATTACCCCCATCCGCCGTCCCACCACCAGCCACGCTGCCACCGTCCGTTTTATGGCAGCCCAAATCGGCGACCCAGAAAAATCCGCTCTATGTTCAGATCAGGTAGTCCAACGGGTATTGAACCGCAGCTACCTTCGGGAGCCGGAGGATCGGCTGTATCAGGACAGCGTCCTGGTACGGTTTGAGGACGGCAAGCTGAATCCTAAGGCCACCTTCACCCGACTGGCAGAATTTTTGGACATCCCTTATACCGAGAGCATGACTTACTGCTCCAGCCGCCTGGGCCGCGACCCGGAGTCACTGGAGGGGAACGTCCGGGGCTTTGACCCCGCCACCGTATACCGAACCTATGACGAGTACGCCAACGATGACGAACGGGCCTTCTTGGAGTATTTGATGGCAGACATCTACAAGGCCTGCGGCTACGACTTCCACTATTACAAGGGGGAGCCGGTGGACGAGGCCTGGGTGGAGGAGAAAATCGACCACTTTTCCACCATGGATGGTTGGATCGCCCACTCTCTGCGGCAAGCCTTTCAGACCCAGCGGGCAAAGGGCAGGCGTCAGACAAGCCAGGAGGAGGACGAAGAAACGATCAAAGAGCACCTGGAATACTGCCGGGAGAACCGGCTGCACATTGCCGAGCTGTTGCTGAAGAGACCTAGATTTGTCACCCACGGCGGCCAGCCCCTGCAAATGACCCCAGTGCTCCAGCCAGACCCGGAGCTGTTGGAACAGCCGCTGTACCATTAAAGGAGGGGTAAGGATGGATAATCCAGGAACTGTCTATTTCTTCACCGGACTGTCCGGCGCAGGTAAGACTACTGTGGGCGGTCTCTTTTACCGCCGTCTGAAATCCACCAAACCCAATGTGGTCTATCTGGATGGGGACGAGATCCGTCTGGCCTTCGGTGAGGACGTTGGCTACACGCACGAGGAGCGTCTGCGCTGGGCGGGACGAATCTTTCGGGTGTGTAAGCTGCTCTCCGACCAGGGCATCGATGTGATATGCTGTTCCATCGCCATGTTTGACACAGTGCGCCGCTGGAACCGGGAACACATTCCCAATTACAAGGAAATCTATATCCGGGTCAAAAAAGAGACCCTCATCCAGCGCAATCAAAAGGGCCTGTACACTGCGGGACACAATGTGGTGGGTGTGGATCTTCCCTTTGACGAGCCCAAGTCCCCCGACTTGATCCTGCAAAATGACGGCGACCGCACGCCTCTTGAACTGGTGGAAGAAGTAGAGCGCAAGTTCTATCCCAACATTGTGGAAAACCCCATTGACAATACTGCCTACTGGAATCAATACTATCACAATCAGATTTGCTCCACCCAGCCCTCTCCTTTCGCTCAGTATGTCTCCACCCTCGTAGAGCCGGGGAAGACTCTTGTAGATCTGGGCTGTGGAAACGGACGGGACGCGCTGTTTTTTGCCGGACAAGGTCTGGATGTGCTGGCCATTGACTTGTCCCGCGCCGCCATCGATCAGCTCAACCAGAATTCGGTGGATCATGCTCGCTTCCTGTGCGGCGATTTTATTGCCAGCGACGCCCACAAACCGGACAGCTATGATTACGCCTACAGCCGTTTTACGATCCATGCCATCAATCAAAAGCAGGAGACCATGCTGCTGCAGGCCATGTTCCGGGCGTTGAAACCGGGCGGGAAATTCTTTGTAGAGGTTCGCAGCGTCAACGATCCTCTATACGGAAAAGGAAAGGCAGTTGAACGCAATGCCTTTTTCTATGATAACCATTACCGCCGCTTTATTGTCCGGGATGAACTGGTCCATGCGTTTGAGCATTGTGGATTCCGGGTGGAGTACGCCAAGGAGCAAACCGGATTTGCCCCCTACGGAAACGATGATCCTCCAGTCATCCGTATTGTAGCTGTCAAACCATAGAGGAGGGAATGTCATGAGATCATTGGCCGATCTTCACACCCATTCCACCGCCTCAGATGGTCAATACTCCCCTGCACAAGTGGTAGAGCTGGCTCATAAATCGAGCATTCAGGTATTGGCCATTACCGATCACGATACCATTCACGGTGTGGAGGAAGCTGTACAGGCTGGGCAGTCTCTGGAACTGACAGTCCTCCGTGGAGTAGAACTGGGTGCCCAGGAAGACCGCCATATGCACATTCTGGGACTTGGACTTAAGCAAGACTGTCCTGAGCTGGCTCAGCTCTGCCAGAAGCTGCTGGATGGCCGAAATGAGCGGAAATACCGCATCGTCCGTTTTTTAAGTGAGAAAGGCATATCAATCGACCTGGCCGAGGTGGAAGCGCTGGCTGGCGGCGATGTGATCGCCCGTCCTCACTTCGCCCAAATCATGGTGCGTCACGGCTATGTGAAAGATTCACGGGAGGCCTTTGACCGCTATCTGGACACAGAGGAGTATCAACGTATCGAGCGCTTTAAGGCCAGCGCGGAGGCCTGTATCGCCGCCATCCACCAGGGAGGGGGAAAAGCCGTTCTGGCACATCCATACCAGTTAGGCTTTTCAGAAGAACATTTGGAGCAGACCATTCGGGCATTAAAAAATAATGGTTTGGACGGCCTGGAGTGCTACTATCCCCATCACACCCCAGCGATGGTAGCGCAATATCTTGGCTTTGCCAAAAAATATGATCTTCACATCACTGCAGGCAGTGACTTTCACGGAGAGGCCGTGCATCCTGATCAGCCGCTTCGTGGAGTAGAGCTTGAATTAAATTGGATTTTGGGCTAAATAAATCCCCCCTCTGGATCGACCGCCGCTTATCTCGGCCGATTCAGAGGGGGGATTTAAATACTTATTTTCCTGTTTTCAAGTGCTGCATCAGCACGGAGGCGATATTGTCGCAGGAGGCTTGGATCATCACCGCACCGATCTCCTGGGCCACGCCAGGCATTCCGTACACCACGCAGGAGTCCTTATCCTGTCCAATGGTATAGGCCCCAGCCTTGCGCATCTCCAAAAGTCCGCTGGCCCCGTCCCGGCCCATTCCGGTCATGATTATGCCCACCATGTGGCACTTCACCGTCTCCGCCATGGAGGTAAACAGGGCATCCACAGAGGGCCGGTGTCCACTGACCTTCTCGCCGGGCTGACAGGAGAGGGTGTACCGGCTTCCCATACGCACCACCCTGGCCTGCAGGTCGGCAGGCGCCACCAGCGCAAGTCCCCGGTGGATCTCATCGCCGTTTTTGGCTTCCCGCACCTCCATGGCACACAGCTTATTGAGCCGTTGGGCGTACATACCCGTAAATCCCGGCGGCATATGCTGCACGATCACCATACCAGGAATATCAGCAGGCAGGCGTTTCAAAACCTCTAAAGTTGCCTCTGTGCCGCCGGTAGAAGCACCCAGGCCAATAATGGTGTGGTCCAGATCCACCTTTTCTCCGCTCCGCCCCAAATTAATGGGTGCGGGCGCGGCGGCAGCCGTCGGCTGGATGGTACTGCGCCGGCAGGGAGAAACCTTGGCGCAGGAGGCAACTGTGCTCTTCTGGGCCAAAGCCCGCAGGAACGATTCCCGGCTCTCCTCGCCATCGGGTTTGCGTACAAAATCCACCGCTCCTGCGGCAAGAGCTTCAAATACCCTCAGGTTCAGGCTTGACACCAGGATGACCGGAAGCGGATTCTCCGGCAGCAGCTGACGCAGAAAATCGATGCCATTGGTGCCGGGCATCTCCACATCCAACGTCATCACATCCGGCTGCAGACGCTTGATTTTCGTCTTGGCATCCAGCGCGTTGATGGCATAACCAACCACCTCGATGTTGGGGGCCTCGGCCAGTCCCTTGGTCAAAAAAGCCCGCGCCACCGCAGAATCGTCAACTACAAGCACTCGAATTTTACGCTGAGAGACAATCATTACATTCGTTGGCTCCTTCCTATGAGCGGGCAGGCGCGCTGTTCTTGCGGTAGACCGCAGGGGCCACCAGGCGGAACAGCGGGGTCTGCCCCAGGGACTCTGAGTGGCTGATAAACAAATAGGCGTTGGGATTCATAGCATCATAAAAACGACGAATCAGCGCGTCCCGTGTGCTCTGATCAAAATATATCATTACATTGCGGCAAAAAATCACATCAAATTTCAGCCGGAACTGGATCGGCTCCATTAAATTGAATGTGCGAAAAATCACATTGTTGCGGATCGCCGGGGCCACAGTATACTCTCCCGGATTGGTTTTGCTGGGCACAAAATAGCGCCGCAGCCACTCAGCGGGCATATCCACTGGAGGCTGATAGATCGCCGCTTTCGCCTTGGCCATGGCCTGTTGGGAGATATCCGTGGCCAGGACGCGGGTGTCCCATGACCCTGGCCGGGAGCCAAAATACTCTTTTAAATATATGGACAGCGTATAGGGCTCCTCCCCGCTGGAACAGCCTGCACTCCAGATGGACAGGACTTTATCCCGCATATGCCGCTGCTCCAGCTCCGGCAGTATCGTTTTTTCCAAAAATGTGAAATGCTCTTTCTCGCGCAGGAAATAGGTGTAATTGGTCGTCAGCTTATTGAGTACCAGTTCCAGATCCTCCGGGTCCTTTTTGGAGAATAGATGTTCCAAAAATGCATTAAAATCTTTATAGCCCTTACTTTTCAGGGAGTGGGACAGGCGGCTTGTGATCAACTGACGCTTCTTGCTCAGATCAATTCCATAATTGTTATGGATAAACTTGACTAGGCGCTGAAAATCCGCATCAGAGATATTCAAGTCATGAAACATCATATCCATGGCTGTCCCTCCCTCAGGAATGCTCCATCAGGCGGGCACAGTCAAACGCCAGCATCGTCTGTCCATCCTCCAGCGAACACATCCCACACACCAGTTCTTTGGAGCTCTGGGGCGGGACGGGCAGCAGGATGGAAGTGTCAATATCCACCATTTTCTGAACCTGATCCACCAGGATTCCCACCTGTGTGCCATCGGACTGGAGGATCATCATGCAGTCGCTCTCACAGTCGCCCTGGCCCAGCAAGCCGCGAATATCCACAATGGGCAGGATTTGTCCACGCAGGTTGATGATGCCCCGGATATAGCTGGGCACCAGAGGCAGTTTGGTAATGGCGTGCCCGGTTATGATCTCCACTACCGCCTCCGCCGGCACACCGAACAAAAGCCCATCAGACAAAAACAGAAGGTATTTTTCTGTTTGGTTCACCTCTACGTTTTCTTCTAGCTCGTCGGACAGGTCGGTCTGAAATAAAATGTCCTCTTGCATATTCTATTACTCCTTTACCGGGCGTAGGTACAAAGGTTGGATACGTCCAGGATAATGCTGATGTTGCCATCACCCAAAATGGTGCATCCTGCAATGCCGCTGGCCTTGATGTTAAAGCGGTTGAGATAGGCAGGCAGCGGCTTTACCACCACCTGCTGCTCGCCCAGCAGCTCATCCACAAACAGGCAGTACGAATGCTCCCCGGAATCCAGCCAGATCAAGATCCCGTCCTCGATACGGCTCACACCGCCCTCCATGTGGTACAAGTCCCGCATCCGGATGACCGGGTAGAAGCTGCCCATGCACTTGAACATCTCGCCCCCCGCCGCGTCGCGGATCAAATCGCTGTCGGTGATCTTGAAGGACTGACGGATGTTGTGAATGGGAATAGTGAAGATGGAGCCGCCGACCGACACCTCCATGCCGTCCATAATGGCCATGGTCAGGGGGATCTTCAAGGTGGTGGTCATGCCCTTGCCAGGCTCGCTGGCAATGGACACCGTTCCCCCCACTTCCTCCACGTTTTTCTTCACCACATCCATGCCCACGCCTCGGCCGGAGTACTCCGTCACCTGGGCGTTGGTGGAAAAACCAGGAGCCATCAGGAAGTTCAGGATATCCTTGTGGGAATAGTCCACATCGGGCAGAGCCAAACCGTTGCGAATGGCCTTTTCCAGCACCGCATCGTAGTTGACGCCCTGGCCATCGTCCTGGATCTCAATGATGACCTCGCTGCCTGTATGCCGGGCAGAAAGGATGATCTCTCCCACCGGGTCTTTGCCCGCGTCAATACGCTGCTGGGGCGTCTCCTCAATGCCATGGTCCATGGAATTACGCACAATGTGCATGATGGGGTCGCCGATGCTGTCCACAATTGTCTTGTCCACTTCCGTGTCCTCGCCCACCAAGGTGAGACGCACCTGCTTGCCCAGCTTTTTGCACATATCCCGCACAATGCGGTTCATCTTCTGGAACGTTCCCGACACCGGGACCATGCGCAGCGACATGGACACATCCTGCAGTTCATCCGTCAGCTTGCGCAGCTGCCTGGCGGACTTGGTAAACGCATCCAGCTTCAGCCCTTTCAGATCCGGCGAAGCCGTGACCATGGATTCTGTGATCACGATCTCGCCCACCACGGCAGCCAGCTGATCCAGCTTGTTCAAGTTGACGCTGATCAGGCTCTCCTTGTGGTGAGGGCCGTTTTCGCTCTTAGCCGACCCAGCGGGCGCCTTGGCTGCCGCACTCTGGGGGGTACCCCCGGTGGTAGGAGCAGGCTTCTCAGCAGGGGCGCTCTCCACACTCTTGGGCGCCTCCGCCTGGGCCTCCGGCTGCGGCGCAGCCGCCGGCTCTGCCGCCTTCTCCTGTGCATCAGGCATATCCATCGTCTGATAAGAACGCACAGAGCCGGTGGCAGTCACCGCCTGAATGGCCGCGTCCCGATCGCTCTGGTTGCGGAAGCAAAGCAGGAAACCAGACTCCACGATCTGATCGGCAGTGGAGGGGTCAGAGTCCACGCCCTGAGGCTCATAGGTAAAGTCACCGTCGGAGCACAGATCCCGCACCGAGGAGACCAGCATGAACGCCCGCAGATTCTCCATGCCGCACCCCTCGTCGAAGAAGAGTTTCAGGCCGTAGGGGAACCCGCTGTGGCTGCTGGCCGCCGCCGGAGAGGCAGTCTGAGCCTGTTCCGGCTGGTCTGCTTGAGGCTGCCCGCCGGAACGAATTTGGTCAATCAATCTATTAACTTTTTGCAATAAGGTGTCGATATTTTCAGTAAGGGGCTGTTCATTTTCAATATGCTCCAGCTCCTGACGGAAAAAGTCGATGGTCTGAAACAGCAGATCAAACAGCTCCGGCCGAAGCGCCTCAGGCACCACGTCCATGGTCTTGTCCCGGATGATGGCAAACAGGTCCTCCGCCCGGTGGGCAATGGTCATCAAGGAGTTATACTCCATCATGGCGGAAGAGCCCTTGACCGTGTGCATGATTCGGAAGATCGTGTTGATGTCTTCCTGCGAAAAGCTGTCCTGCTGTTCCGCAGCCAAAACAATGCTGTCTAATTGCTCAAGCAAGGTATTGGTTTCATACAAAAAGGCATCTAAAATACTATCGCTGCCGACACTCATAAGCGGCACGCTCCTTCCTTGGTGTTGGACTTCTCATTTGTTTATCGACCAAAATATCTCAATAATTAAGGGCTGTTCCCAGAAATATCAAAGTTTCAGGGATGGAGTTTTTCGTCCATCCCTTCGCTCAGCGATTTAAGAGGTGGAGCATATATGGCAGATCTTTTAGGCGCGGCAAACCGAATTCCCGGCTATGACAGCGCCAACAACAACCGCACACAGCAGATGACCCCCTCCCGGGCGGGAGATCCTCAGATTCAAAACGTACCCGACCCCACCCGGGTGGGCCGGGCCGATGCCAGAACCGACCAGCAAGGGTCAAACGACGCCCTTCAGTCGGAAATTTTGCGCTATGATTCCAATTTGCAGACCTTTTTGGAGCAGCTGCGCCAGTCCCCGGAGCTGACGCAGGCCATGGCCAAAACTATCCTGCTGCTGCGGGGGCTGGTAGTCACCCCCGGCCTGCAGGCCGGAGTGGCCAGGGAAATGGCCCAGCTGCTGGAAATGCTGCATCTGGATGAGGAGAGCTTTCGGAACCTATTCCTGGAGCAGGTCCGCGGCGGGAACCGTTTTTCCGGCGCTCTGTTTTCCCTTTTGCGTCAGGCCTATGGACAGCTTTCCAGCGGCCACGCCCGGCAAGCCATTTTGGAGTTTGCCCGGCGGTACTGTGATTTCTCCTCCACAGGGCACATCGGCAACAATATGATCACCCTGCTCAAGCAGATGAACGATTACCTGCCCCAGAGCTGGCGCGGACAGCTGGCAGAAATGACCGCCCAACTGGAAAGCGGCCTTCAGTCCGGTACCCGGGGGGAAAACCTGGCTCTGCTGCAGCAGCAGATCATCCCCTATCTGGGCCGGTATGTGGAGCGGACCCATGATCTGGGCCCCCTCCGTGCCCTGCTGAATCTTCTGGTATTGAATATCGCCCGCTATGAAAACGGCGCGGAGGGACCTCTTCTGATGTCCTTCCGGCAAATGCAGGGGTACAGCGAGATGCTGGCCGGATTAAACAAGCTGGATGATGCGGCCATTTTCAAACTTCTGCGGGAAAATGATTTTACCCGGGCCGCGGACAGCTCCTTCACCCAGGGCCTGGCCCGGGCCGCCCACCAGGCGCTTCAGGGCGTTTACGGCACGGAAGCGCGGGAGTCGTTCGCGGAGATCGTGCGGGCCCTGCTCATTCATGAAAGCGTCTATCTGCCCCTCAATCATATGCTCTTCCCCGTAGAATGGAACGGCAAAATGATGTACTCTGAGCTTTGGGTGGACCCGGACGCGGAAGATGGGCAGCCGGGCAGCCGTGACGGAGATCAGAAGATCCAGTTCCTGTTCAAGCTGGATCTGGAGTCTTTGGGATTTTTGGAGATCACCCTGGCAGCAAAGGACGGCCAGGTGGATCTGCATATCTACGGCCCGGACTCGGTCTCCGGCAACAGCGCCACCATTTCGGAAGATATGGAAACCATCCTTGCCAGACACCAGCTGTCCGGCAAACGCATTCAAGTATCCAAGCTGGAAACGCCTCTGGCCCTGACCCAGGTGTTTCCAAATCTGTTTGAAGGGAAGCGGGGCGTCAATGTCAAAGTCTGAAGCAACCTCATCCAAACGGGCAGCCGCCCTGCAATACCGCCCAGAGGACGGGGCGCCCATTATCGTCGCCTCCGGCATGGGGCATTTGGCGGAAAAAATCGTGGAAGTGGCCGAGGATAACGGCGTTCCGGTCTATGAAGACACCTCTCTTGCCACCGTCCTGACCCAGATGGAACTGGGCCGGGAGATCCCGGAAGAGCTGTACCACGCCGTGGTGGACATATACCTTTACTTTTTGAATTTCGATCCGCAAGACCCGGAAAAGTTCCGCCGGGATCGTCAAAGCCAGCAACCATGACCCAGTGGGAGGAATCAAAATGGCCTATCAATACCTGATCCTAGACAGCAAAGGAAACGCCGTGGCACACGGCCGCTCCGAATACAACCCCAGAGACGCCAAGTGGCGGATGGTGGTGGACGACGGCGATCTGGAAGAGATCGCCAAGCACACCAACCTCCGCCTGGTGGGCAATTCTGACGCCGTCCCCGCTTTAGAGGCCAAAATCATCCAGCGGCAGGGAAATACCATCGTGCTGGAGCCTCTGCGCCACTTGGAAGCATCTCTGCGGGACAATCTGCGCATCCCCGTTCGTTTTGTCAGCTATATTTACCCCACGTCAGAAGCCTGGCGCGGCCGGCTGCCCATCGTCAGCAAGGATCTGAGCTGCGGCGGCCTGGCCTTTTATTGTCCTTGTTCGTTGGAAGTGGGCGAGCAGGTCCAGGTGGTGATTCCCGTCACTTCCCAGCCTCTGCTTCTAACGATGGAGATCCTGCGCCGCCTTTCCTCTTTGGAGGAAGACCCGGTGTACGCCGCACGCTTTCTCTCCCTTTTGCACGAGGAGGAAAGCATGGTGCGTGAGGCAGTATTCAGTCTGCAATTACAAGGAACCTGACAACCATACCGGGTATAAAATCAATTTGGAAAGGATGACTTCTCAATGACAGGCTGGAGAATGTGGAAAAAGAAGCTGTCAGCTCGGATTTGGGCCACTATGTTGGTCCTGATTTTGGCTCTGTCTGTTACAACGGCAGGCGCCGCTTCCTATATGCAGCCCTATCTGGATCAACTTGTGGAGTGGGGCGTTATGCGGGGAGACATTCAGGGCAACCTGATGGAAAACCGTCCCATTACCCGTGCGGAATTTTCTACCATGATTAACCGGGCCTTTGGCTACCGGCAGACCGGACCCACGCCCTTCCAGGATGTACCGGAGACCTCCTGGTATTATGAGGATGTGGGCATCACTTACAACATAGGATATATGGAGGGCACCTCCGCCAAGACCTTTTCCCCCAACACTTACGTCACCCGTGAGCAGGCTTCGGTCATTATGGCCCGAGTCCTGATGCTCCCGGCCCAGGTGGGCGAAAACACACAGTTCAGCGACAGCCGGACCATGGCAAACTGGAGCCGCGGCTACATCACCTCCGTGACAGACCAGGGCCTTTTCACCGGCTACCCGGATGGACGGTTCGGCCCCCAGGACAACCTGACCCGCGGTCAGGCGGCGATCCTGCTGGTCAACGCGCTGGGTACTCCCATTCAGAAGCCGGGCGAATATAACCTGGGCACGGTGTGGGGCAATGTCACCATCACGTCCTCTCAGGTCACGCTGCGCAACACCGTCATCGGCGGAAACCTTTATATCACTGAGGGCGTTGATCTGGGCCATGTCACCTTGGAAAATGTCACCGTGCTGGGCGAGATCGTGGTCAGCGGCGGCGGCGCCAGCGAAGGCGGCGAGGACAGCATCATCCTGCGCAACGTCACCGCGCCTACCCTTCTGGTGGACAACATCGACAACCATCTCCTCTCCCTTAAAGTAGAGGGCGACAGCAAGGTGGATCAGGCGTACATCCGGACCGACACATTTTTGGCTGACAATACCGCCGATCAATACGGCGTTTCCAAGATCAATTTGGACGGCGAGGAGGAGCTCTCCCTCACTCTAGCCGGAAACATCAAGGACGTCATCAACACCTCCCCCAAGACCTCAGTATCTTTGGCCAGCGGCAAGGCCCACAGCATCACCGTGGACGAAAAGGCCGTGGATTCCACTCTGGAGATTGCTTCGGGCAGCCGTGTGGAATCGGTCAATCTGGACACCGGCACCAAGGTGACCGGCGGGGGTGATATCGGCAATCTGACGGTCAACTCCGACGGCAGTACGGTGTCCATGCTCCCGGATCAGATCGTGATCCGTCCGGGCAACAGCGCCAACATCAACGGCGACAACATGGACAGTGCCGCGGCGGCGGAGTCTTCCGCTGATCCCCGTCTGTATGCGGGTTACCCCCAGATCAAGAACCTGGCTCCCACCAGCGCTACTGCCGCTTTCAGCGCCAATAAAAAGGGCACGGTATATTGGGCTCTGACTGCGGTGACGGACGGCTCGGCCACCACCGAGGAACTGCTCAATCCCTCCTCTTATAACCCCAAGGTGATCCAGCAGGGCACCGTGACTCTCACCGGCGCCGGCCTGGAAAGCACCGCCAATCTCAGCAAGCTGACTTCGGACGGCTCGTATTATCTCTCCGCTATTTTTGTGGACGCCCGCGATGAACGCAGCCCCCTGAAAGTCATTTCCTTTACCACCCCGGACAATACCAAGCCTGACTTTGCTTCCGGCTACCCCTATCTGTCCCGGGTCACCAGCATCTCCGCACAGGTCACCGCCATGCCCACCAAGACCTGCCGTCTGTACTGGGCCGTGCTCCCCAAGGGAGCGACCGCGCCCAAGGCCGAGGACTTCAAGGCCAACGCCGTCACCGGAAATCTGGGCTTTGGCAGCACGGATGTGACCAAGAATACCGCATACAGCTTTGACGTGAACAACGTACCGCTGGAGGAGCTGGAGAGCTACGATCTGTACCTGTGGCTCACCGATGTGGATAACGGCCAGAGCTCTGCGGTGAAGAAGCTCAGCTTTACCACCGTTGACGGTACGCCCCCCCTGTTCAACACCGAGCCTACCGTCAACAAAGTGGAGAAGACTTCCGTGGGTCTGTACGCCAACCTCAATGAAGACGGCACTCTATACTGGGTCGTTGTGCCCCAGGGCGAGGAATACCCCAAGCCTCTGGCCGGCCAGAGCGGCGCGGTGGACCTGAGCAGCGACACGGCCAAGCTTCAGGTGTCGGCAGGTATGAACGCCCTGAAGAGCGGCAAGGTCAGCATGAAGGAAAACCAGGACGCCTCCTTCAGCATCAGCGGCCTGGAGTCGGAAAAGGCCTATGATGTCTACTACGTGGCCCAGGATAAGGCGGGGAACTTCTCCGCCACGGTGAAAAAACTCACCATCCATACCGCCGACCCCAACGCCCCCACCGCGACCCAGGAATTTACCAAGTACAACGGGGACGACGTGGACACCCCCCTGCCCAACACGGATATCCGCCTGGTATTCAGTGAGGAAGTTCAGACCGCCGATACCAACACCCCTCTGGTACAGCTGTATCAAAACGTCATCCAGGCGGGCGGCAACGATGCCTCTGCCCGTGAGGCCATGGCAAACTTCCTGCGCAACAGCATTAAGCTCTATGTAGACACCGGAAACGGCCGGCCCGAGGTGGTGCCCGAGGCCATCGGCGCCATGGATAAGACCACGGAAGAGTGGGTCATTGACTACCGCTATGCCGAGATCACCCTGGAGGAGGGCAAAACGGTGGTCACCTTCCCCACCAAGTCTGTGAAAGCCAACAGCGCTTTGAACCTGGAAAGCGGCGTGGAGTACTACTTTGAGATCGAAGCCGGCACCATTGCCGACACCTCCGCCACCAAAAACGTCATGGGCAAGACCACGCTGGACCGATTTAAAACCGTCTTTGCCATTGTGAATCTGAGCAACCCCAACATCACCAGCCTGGAGCTTTATACCCCGACTAACCCTGATGATCCGGACGATGTGGAGCAGGCCAAGGTGAAAAACCGGGTGGATGTGAGCTGGAAGCTCACCCCCATGACCACGGAAAATACCGCCGACAACATCGATTGGGACATGATCATTTGGTCGGACACCAGCGCGGCCTTTGAGCTTTACTACCGCAACACGGAAAGCGGCTCCCCGTCTGAGTGGGAATTGCTGGGCAGCTATACCGTGACGGTGCCTGATGGCTCTGAGCGCATCGGCGTCAGTCTGACCCGGCATTTCTTGGACCCCAGCAACGCCCCGGACTTTGCTCAGCTCAACACGCTGAAAGAAGACGCTGAGTATGAGTACGCCATCCACTTTACACAGGTGGGCAGTCTCACCGACCCGGATACCTGGAGCCAGCGCATCAACATTGGCATCAATATCCTGGCCGGCAGCACCAACAACCTTCAGACTCTGGCCAACAACCTGACTGTGGACAATTACAACAATATGGTGCCTTCCAGCATCACCAACATTGGACAGCCGGATGATTTCAACCTCATCAAGCAGTTCAGCGATCAGACGCCCCCCGTGTTTGCCAGCAACCACCCCACCTTTGCGGCGGGTTCTTCCGCGGTGAATATGTACCTTATGCTGGACCGCCCGGGTACGGTGTACTATGTGGTGGCGCCCAAGGAAACCATCCCCACCACCGGTAAGGATAAAGATCAAATTCCCAGCGACTTCTCTTCGGATGCGGACTATGAGAAGCTTCCGGAAGAGGGGTACTATGAGAACATGAAGTTTGACTACCTGCAGGAGATCTCTACCCCCGCCCGGCTGGATATTGTCAACGCCAGTACCTCCTATGCGGCCAACCCCCGCATCAAGTATGGCTCCCTCAACCTTGGCCCCTCTGAAATTGAGAAGGTCGTGGAGGATCTGGAGCCGAACACCAAGTACATCGTTTACTTCGTCATTCAGGGTATGTCCAACCAGACCTATTCTGAGGTGTACGCCTATCGGTTTGTGACCTCTGATGTGGATATCCCCTATATCACCCTGGAGGCCACCAACCCGGAGGTATCGTTCACCACGACGGAGAACGCCAAGCTGGACTACGCTCTCTTTGCTCCCAATCAGCTGCCCAGCATATTCAAGAAAGAGCTGAAGGGAAGCTATCTGGACGATTCCTTTACAGAAGGGCCTCTCGATGGCGATGAGAAGGATGACAACACATACATGACCATTCTGGAGGCCATGCTGACTACCAAGGAACAAGCTACCGGAAAGTCCTACTTCGATGTCTACGCCAGTCAGACTGCCAAGGACGAGATACAGCAAATCATCCAGCGCCGTCTGACCGGCGGCGGCACTCCGGTGGACACCGGCAAGCTGGACACGAAGAAAGACGTTTCCCAGTCTGTGGACTTTACCGATGCCATGCGCAGTGAACTGAACGCCACTTACTTCTACTGTCTGGCCACCGCCCAGAATGCCCTGGGCAGCGCCTACTCCTTCAAAGCGGTGGACAATGTGCACATCCCTGATCGGGAGCCTCCCTACCTGATCAAAGTGGGAACCACGGTCACCAGTATGCAGGCAGGAACTCCCGCGACCTATTCCGGAACCGTGACCCTCACGTTCAATGAATCCCTCTACTGCATGGATGAATTGCCTGGGAGCAGCGGCGTGGGCGATGAAGATACCCTGCGCCCGGTGATCAATCGGGGCTATGGTGCCAATGATGAGAACGATAATCCCACCATGACCTCCATTTTGACCATGATCGGCAATCCCAGTGAGATCAAGTCCGGAAGCAATTCCACTGCTACCACTCGTACCTTCACCCTGAAATTTGAGAACATCACCAACGGCTACCAGATTATCCTTCCCACCAGTATGGTACTCAGCGACGCGGCTATGAACAGTACCAATGATGCCTTTATTCTGGAGTTCCAGGCTGGTGCGGGCGAGGGCGGCTTTATCACCGGCAGCGGCCAATTTGTGGTCGTCCGTGGTGATTACCGGCCTGAAAATTAACCAACCAAAGCAAGGGCGGGCAGCGTCTGCCCGCCCTTGTCTTTAAAACCGGAAGGAGGAGATTCCGATGAAAAAACCTTTTGGAACCCGTCTGCTGGCTGCCTGTCTGTCGGTAGTCATGTTGACAGCTATGGTTCCCCCGGCATGGGCCGCAGAGGACACCAGCCTGGGCAATGACGCCGTTCAAGCCCCGCTCACGTCCCAGCCAGAATCCCCCTTGGCCGATGGGGACGGCACCGACGATACGCCGGAAGCTCCCATTGTTTTGAGAAGCGTTTCCCTGGATCAGCAAAGTATGTCGCTGAAAGTGGGCGAGCGCGGCACTCTGACCGCCAAGCTGACAACCACGGATGGAACTGTGATCGATTACATTCCCCAGGGAACCACGGTTCATTGGGAAAGTAATGCCCCTGACGAGGTCAAGGTGCTGACCTCCGACGGCAGCCTCACCATTCAGGTGGAGGCCCTGAAAACCGCCGAAACCAACGATCCCATCAAAGAAGTGAGCATTACGGTGACTGTCACCCCCAGCGGCCAAGCTCCGCTGCCGGTAGCCACCTGTAATGTCACGGTTTCCCCCAATACCCCCCCTGGGATCACCGTCACGCCTCAGACCCTGGAGCTGGCCCCCGGCCAGTCCGGGCAGCTCCTTGCCGCCGTCACGCCGGAGACCGCTCCCCAGGAAGTGACCTGGGCTACCCGGGACGCCTCCGTGGCCACTGTGACGCCCGGCGCCCCCACCACCGCCACTGTTACCGGCGTGTCCGCCGGCGAAACGGAGATCACCGCCTCTGCCAATGGCATACTGACGGAATGTGTGGTTCAGGTCCAGGGCATCATTCTGGATGACAGCGCTGTGACCCTTCGGGTGGGCAAAAACTATACACTTCGTTATAAAATTTATGGTGATTCCATTAAGGATAGCCTTACCTGGACCAGCAGCGACTCAAGTGTGGTAGAAGTCAGCCAGGGCTACCTTTACCCCAAGAATCCGGGAACCGCAACCATTACCGTGCAGATCAACGGATACTCCAACTACACTGACAGCGTTGTGGTCACAGTGGAAAAAGCCACCGCCGAGGTCATTCACACCTCCGCAGGCGTAGCTTCTCCCCTGTCCTTCTCTTCCCTGATCTCACCTCTGCAGAGCCAAAGTTTCAACGTCCTGCAAAAGAGCCTGCTCTATGTCAGCGGCTTGTCCGTTTCCACGCAGCAGGGTACGCTATACTACCACTACACCTCTGAGGGGGACACCGGCTCCGGCGTGGGCACCAATGAGACCTTCTACGTCAGCCCGGGGAATGGACAAAATTCCCTGTCCGACATTACCTTTGTGCCAAAGCCGGACTTTGAGGGCACTGCCGTGATCTCCTATATGGGCTACGCTTCCGGCACAGAGTTTTTCCAGGGGACCATTGAGGTCACTGTGGACGCGCCCCAGGATGTGACCTATTCCACCTCCAACGGAAATGTGATCCAGTTCAGCGCCTCCGATTTTGCGGTGGCCTGCCGCAACCGTACCGGCAACGACCTGAGTTATGTGATGTTCACCCTTCCGGATAAGGGCTGGGGGACGCTGTACTCCAACTACCTCTCCTCCAGCTATCCAGGCACCCCTGTCGCCTCCACGGAAAAATACAAGTATTCCGGCAGTCCCAATCTGGGAGATGTGTACTTCTTGCCCGCAGAAGGGGTATCTGATACCATCATCATCCCTTACACGGCTTGGAACGTCAACGGCTACTCCTACCGGGGCCGTGTCACCATTGAAGTGCGTTCCGCCTCTGCTTCCGGCGACATTACCTATACCGTCTCTCAGGGCGGCCGGGTGCGCTTTGATGATGATGATTTCAATAATCTCTCCCGCTCTCTGACCGGCTACAATCTGGACCGGGTCCGCTTTGTCTTGCCTCTCTCCTCCCAAGGAACGTTGTACTATGGTTACTCCTCCACGGGAGATTACTCCTCTCTGGTGACGGAGAGCCGGGACTATTACCGCTCCTCCTCCCCGTACTTGGACAACATTACGTTCGTGGCAAACAAGGACTATGTGGGCGCCGTCTCCATTCCCTTTACCGCCTGGGACACTCGGGGCACGCTCTTCTATGGCGAGGTGGGCATCACCATTTCCTCCCAAGGCAACGGTTCCATTCATTACGCCATCCACCAAAATGGTATGGTCAACCTGGATGACAGCGATTTTAACGACCTGTCCCGCTCCCTGACCGGCAGCAACCTCTATCGGGTCAGATTTACCCTGCCCGCTTCTTCTCAGGGGACGCTGTATTATGACTATACCTCCTCCGGCAATTACGACAGTAAAGTAAACGAAAACCTCAACTATTACCGCACCTCTTCCCCCAGACTGGATGATGTCACTTTCGTGGCGGCCAGTGGGTTCAACGGGACTGTGTACATCCCCTTTACCGGCTGGAACACCGAGGGAGAGAGCTTCTCCGGCACGGTGGAAATCGATGTGGGCGGTGTCCAGTCGCGCCTGTCCTATCAAATCACCAGCGGACAGGTCCTCACTTTCCAGGACGGCGATTTCGATGACTACTGCCGTTCCGCCACAGGGGATTCCCTCAACTTTGTCCGCTTCACCCTGCCCTCCACTTCCTACGGCACATTGTATTATGACTATACCTCTCCCAGCCAGTACGGAAGTAAGGTGACGGCCTCCCGCAGCTATTACCGCTCCTCCTCCCCTTATCTGGACCGGGTCAGCTTTGTGCCCAGCGGTACGTATTCCGGTACATTCTCCTTGTCCTTTACCGGAGAAAGCACCAAGGGACGGCAATTCTCCGGTACCGTCACCATCACGGTGAACCAGGTGCAGGCGGATGTCATTACCTACTACACCTCCTACCAGCCTGTGGCTCTGCGCTCCTCTGACTTTGAGTCGGTATGCTCCCAGCAAGGGAATGGCACCCTGTCTTCGGTACAGTTTACCGGAGTGGACCAGATCACCGGCGGACACCTCTACTATCGCTACAACGGGATTCACTCTGCCAACAGCCAGGTGCGTTCTGCCACGTCTTATTACCCCTCCGCCACACCGGGTATTTCGGAAATTTCCTTTGTCCCTCTGGTCGGATTCCAGGGAACGGTCTCTCTGCGCTACACTGCTACCACTTCCAACGGCAGTACCTATCAGGGCACCGTACAGATCCGGGTCACTCCCAACACCACCTCCCGGTACTTCTCTGATATGGGAAGCGCCAGCTGGGCCGCCGCCGCTGTGGACTTCTTATATGAGAACCACGTAGTCACCGGAACAGGGACTGGGACTTATTCTCCCCAAGCTCCCATGACCCGGGGCAGTTTCCTGGTCATGCTGGATCAGGCATTCTCCTTCCCCAGCGCCTCCGGGCATACTTTCTCGGACGTTCCTTCCAACGCCTACTATGCCCAGGCGGTTCAAAAAGCCTATGCTTTGGGTATCGCCTCTGGTTACCCGGACGGCACATTCCGTCCCATGGCCCCCCTCACCCGTGAGGCCGCCGCAACCATGCTCTACCAGGCTATGGTCTCTTCTGGTTGGAGCCTCAGTACAGAATCAGAAAGCGTCCTGTATGGCTACTCTGACTGGCAGAGTATTTCCCCCTACGCACGAAACGCCATGGCTGTACTGGTGAAAAACGGCCTATTTTCCGGGGACACGCAAGGCCGGCTCCGCCCCCTCCAGACTATGACTCGGGCGGAAATGGCGGTCGTGCTGGCCAAAGCGGTAACACTGTAAGTCTCTACAGCTGAAACGCTATGTTAAAAAACACCGTGCTCAGGTTTTTCTCCTGAGCACGGTGTTTTCTTTATGATACGCTTTTTTAATTGGTCTGGTATTTTCCCCACCTTTTAGGCACGCACATCAAAGGTGTACTGTGCCGGTGCAGGCACTGAAGCGATCATGTCGTTGATCAGAGAAATCGCCTGACTCTCTGCATCATCCATGGACCGTTTCATCAGCGCGGTGCTGTAGGCACTTTGGATCTGTGCCGTCTGCATCCCCATGATAGCCTCTACCATTCTGATCCCCCCTTTCCAATGCAGCTAATTCTTTCAGCTTTATTATCGACCACTTTTTATCTTGGAATAAGAGGACATAGGGAAAATATCATCCCTCAGATAAGCGGCCATTTTCATTTCCAACTAATTTATAAAAAATAATAAGAGCTATTATTATTCAAAAGAGCTGCCGATATAGATAGTAAGTGAACAAGTTTCTGTTCCAATCCCATGATCAAAAGGAGTTACCAACATGAGCTACGAACTGACACAAGACTTGCTGACTGGTTACCAACTGATCGATAGCCAGCATAAGCAGCTTTTTGAAGCGGTCAACCGCCTGATGGACGCCTGCGCCCAGGGGAAAGGCCGTGACCAGATCCAAGATACTGTAAAATTTTTAAGCGACTATGTGACACGGCACTTCGGCGATGAAGAACGTCTGCAAACCCGCACCAATTATCCTGGTTACACCGGCCACAAGCAGTTTCATGAGTCATACCGCAATCAACTGGCGCAGAGTGCTCAGGTTTTGCTGCAAGAAGGCCCTACGGTCAAAACGCTGGGCGAGTTGAACCGTATGGTAGCTGTGTTAGTTACCCATATCCGGACCGAGGATAAGCGCATGGCCAGATATGTCCAGGAGCATGGTGCCTGATTCCTTCTGCTTAATAGGACAAACGCCCCTTTCGGCTAAAAGCCGAAAGGGGCGTTTGTTGCAATATTCAATACTTTTACGCACAGCCGGTGCTTATTCAGCCGCGGGTTGCTCTTCTTTCAGCTGCTCAGGCTGAATTCCCTCGGCCTGGGAAATTTCTCCCCAGATCCGGTTTACTTCCTCCATGCAGCTGAAGTATAGGCTGGTCAACAAATTGGTCTGGATGCCCAGTTCACCAGCCAGCCGGTCAATTTGGGCCCAGGCCGCCCGCTCATAGCAAAGGGCAAGGTCATAGAGGATTCCACACCGTCCCTTATGGTGCAGCAGGGCATCTTTCACTTCCTGGCACATGGGGATTTGCTGCAAAATCTCCTCCATAGGAGCGTCGATCAGATAGTTCAGTGTGGAGAACATACCCATCAAGTAAGCATCAGACTTGCTGACAGGCATATTTTTGGCGTAATTCATCAAGCTCTCGCAGAAATGTGCCCGCATCAGAGACAACCGCAGGAATTCTTCCGCGCCCTCATCCATCTGGTTCTCCGCATTGCTGGCGCTCAGCAGGTACACCCACTGCTTCAGCCCATTCAGGCCGATGGTCATAACAGCCTGCCGCACACTGGTCACCTTGCTGCGCAGGGAAAAATAGCGGGAATTGGCAATCCGCAGAAGGCCGTAGGTCAAGGTTGCATCCACAGAAATAATCCGCTCGATCTCCTCCACATCCGGCTCATCCTTGATGACCGCCACCATCAAGCGGAAGAAGTTGCTCTGCATATATCCGCTGTTGTGGGTCTTTTGCGCCATCTTCTCTGCCACGACAGTCCCTTCCATGGCGTCCACTTCCAGCTTCTGAGCCCGCTGATACAGCTCCTCAGTGTCGATCCCCACTGCAATGCACGACTTGTTCATGCTGTGGGCGATCTCAATGATATTTTTCAGCGTAAGCTCCTGCATGGTCTGGAAATTCACCTTGATGTAATCAATACTGTCCAGCATAGCCAGATACCGGGGGGCAAACTGGAATTCATTGACGGCGATTTTGTACCCCTCCTTGGCATATTGCTGCAGGATGTGCATAGCCAGCGGGTGGATGATCACACTGTCGTCGATCTGAATGACCAGCTCGTCTTTGTTAAACAGACGGGGGGTTTTTTTCATCAGCAGTGTGGTGGTAAACGTCATAAAATTCAACGTACCACGCAGCAGCTTATCCGTATTCAGGGTCAGAAAATTGTAAATGGTGTCCGCAGCGGCAAAGTCATTGGCCGCTTCCCCGTCTCCACCAAAGGCACTGTTCTCCCCATAGTACTGAATCTCATATCCCACGATTCGGTTGTTCCGGTCTTTGATGGGCTGACGTACAATGTATTTGCTGCTCATTGTACTATTCTCCTTTCCCGTTTCCGCGATCCCGTTTCAGCAGTTCATCCAGGATACCAATCAGGTGCCCAATTTCAGGCTTGCTCAGCTGTTCATCCGCGCCCACTTCCCGGCCTTTCCGCCGCATCTCTTCCGTAATCAGGGAGGAGAAAATTACCACGGGGATATGCTTGAATTCCGGGCTCATTTTGATCAGCTTGGTCAGGCGGTGTCCGTCCATCTGAGGCATTTCCAAATCCGTGATGACCAGTGCTACCTGGTCGTCTACAGGGCCAGTTTGAACACACTCCTCCAGTGCCTCCCAAAGCTCCGCCCCATTGGGGAAGGTGCGCAGGTTGGTATAGCCTGCCCGCTCCAGAGACTCCCGGATCATCCGCGTCAGCAGGATGGAGTCCTCCGCGATCCAGATGGGACTGCTGTTACGGTCACGGGCTCCCAGCGCCTCTACTTCGCTGATCTGAATACTGGTTTCCGGCGCAATTTCCGCCACGATCCGCTCAAAGTCCAGGATATTCACCAGATCTTCGCCGCATTGGGCAATGCCGGTGGCCACGCCGTCCGCACCGCCGGAAATGGTGCTGTCGGGCTTTTGAATGTCTTTCCAGGAGATACGGCTGATTCCCACCACGCTGTCCACTCGGAAGGCCACATGCATCTGGTTAAAGTTTGTTACAATGAACAGATCCTTTTCTTTATGCTCATGCTCCCTGCCGCTTAAATACTTAGGCAGGTCCACCACAGTGATCACAGTATCTCTGGGCTTAAAAATCCCTTCCACTGCCTGGTGCGTATGAGGCATTGGCTTTACCGGTGCGGACATCATGATCTCACGCACCTTGGCCACATTGATTCCAAAGAGGTTTCCATCAATGGTAAATTCCATGATCTCAATCTCATTGGTTCCTGTTTCCAGCAAGATCCCGCTTTTTGTTTCCTCTGCCATGCCGTTCCCCACTTTCTCCATAATCTCTAAAAAATCAGTTCTGGTTTTCCGTAGCTGCGTACACACGCTTGGCCGCTGCTTGCATCGAACAAAAGCGTTCGTGCAACCGTGCCTCCCACATCTTCCCGCAGCAGGCGGATTCCTTCCCGCTTTAACACCATATGGGTGCTTTCAATATTGCGCTGGCCGATATTACCCAGATTTCCGCCCCCGGCTGTCTCAAACATACGGGCTCCGCCCGCAATTTTAGCTACAATCCGGCTCCGGGCGGCTCCTTGCTGCTCCATACGGCGCAAGGTCTCACAAATCCCTGTATCCGCATATTTCAGCGGAGACTTTCGCCCGGTTTCCATATTCAGTGGCAGCATGATATGCACCAGTGACGCCAACTGGATCAACGGATCATAAAGGCAGATCCCAATGCAGGACCCCAGGGCATAGGTAATCAGCATTCCATTTTGCCGGGCCATTTTCATGTCCGCAATTCCAACTACCAGCTTATCATCCATCCAAAACCCCCAGCTTTTTCAGCAAGAAATTCAACGAGCGAATATCTGGAGACAACAGCAGTCTGCAAGGCACCGCTTTCCCATTGCAAATAAAGTTCGTTCCAATGGTCATAATGTAATCAGACTGCCCGCCAAATTCGGCCATAGGTACGGTCAAAATGGCTCCCTGCATATCCACAGCAAAGGCCGGCACAGTAAGCCGAGTGGTAATCTCCGCCAGCCCGGACAGGGCGTTGATAAAGGTGGAGATCATGATGTTGCCCACTTCAACCAGAGCAGAACGATCCAAATCATTGAGCTGTTCATAGTTCTCTACGGTATGGCCCACCATGCGCTCTAACACCAGATTGACAAATTCCATCTGCTGCACGGAAAGCATGATCCCGTTCAACTCGCCCGACATATGTACCAGCACGCCCGCCGTAATAATCTCGGGCCCGCCGATCCAGTTAATGGCCTCATTGTAGCCCATGATCCGCACTTCAGGCATCTCAATTCGTACTTCACAGCCCAGCATACTGGACAGTGCGGTCGCCGCGTTACCTGTCCCGATACTGCCGATCTCCCGGATGGTATCCAGTTCCAGGCCGTTCAAATCCTCATAATTTTTCATACACACTCCCCAAATTACCCGTTGGTCAAACCGTTGATAGTGGACTCTACCTCATCCGCTGTCTGCATCATCTTCAGGACATAGGTATAAGAGCGCTGTGCCTCGATCACTTGACTCATCTCAGTGGCCAGGTCGCTGTTGGATGACTCCAGCATTCCCCGCTCCACTTTTGCATCGCTCACCCAAACCAAGCCGTTTTTATCTCTCATTGTGAATCGGCTGCTGCCCACGCGCTGCAGGCCATCCTGATATTGGATGGAAAATACGCCCACATTCAGATCTTCAGACGGGTCGTCTACCTGTATGGCAAAGCCATCCTGCCCCATCACTTTCCGTCCTTCTCCATCGGAGAGGTAGTATACGGTGTTGACCACGGGGTTCCCGTTTTCATCGGTCTGTTCACTTACCTCTTGAAAACCAGCCAGCGTAAAGGCCCCGTCCCGGGTAAAGGATATCTCGCCTGTGGCGGGATCAAGCAGGGCAAAATACCCATCCCCCACGATAGCAAAATCCAGATCCCGGCCGGTCTGCTCCAGGCTGCCCGAAGCCCAGTTGGTGGCGGTGCCTGACATATAAGCGCCGCTTCCCCGGGGCAGCTGCGCCCCGTCAATCCCCTCCTGCATCCCGTACATCAGCGCCTGAAAGGCGGGGACCTGGGCCTTGTAGCCATGGGTGTTCACATTAGACAGGTTGTTTCCCTGTACGTCCATACGCAGCATCTGCTGCTGAGCGCCGACCGTGGCGCTATAAAATGCTTGAAGCATACCCGTTTCCCCTTTCCTTATTTTATAGCTGGCCGATCTGGCTGGTGGCCTTGGTCAGCAGCTGATCGTAGAGCTTGAGCACCTGCGCCCCGCTTTGCAAAGAGCGCTGGGCCGTCAGCATACGGCTCATCTCCTGCAGCATATCCACATTGGATTCCTCTACATATTTCCACATGACCTCAGGCTGGGCCTGCAGCTGGGGCTGCTGGCCGTTGGCCTGAAACAGGCCGCTCTCTCCCTTGGCCAGCTGGCCGTTATCGGCGAAGGTATAGATTCCAAGCTGGCCCTGGTAGGCCCCGTCCTGCGTGTAGATCCGCCCGGCTCCATCGGCCCGAATGAGGTCGGTACTCAGGGTGATGGGCTGACCATCCATTCCCAGCACTGTGCCTTGCCCCTCCAGCGTCAGCTGTCCTGCCTCATTGAGGCAGAAGCTTCCCGAGCGGGTATATTCCACGCCATTGTCCGTCTGGATAGCAAAGAATCCGTCTCCCTGGATGGCAAAGTCCAGCGTCAGCCCCGTCTCTTTCATGCTCCCCTGGGCATAATTGACGTAGAGCTGGTCGGGAGCCAAAATATAGCTCTCCTCGCCGATCACTGTGGCCCCCGTCTTGTCCTTGTTGCCCACCCGGCTGATCAGCACCTCCTGAAATGTGCTGTCGGTGTAAGTCTCCGCTTTATAGCCGGCGGTGGTCAGGTTGGTCATGTTGTTGCCCACCACGTCCAGCCGTCTGCCTTGAGACAGGATACCGGAGGTCAGCTGATAAAATCCTTTGGTCATAGACGATTCCTTCTTTCCAAGCAAAGCTATATCTGCATATATTGCTTCATGTGTACCCGGAGATGCTGCAGCGCCCGGCTGTGGATCTGAGAGATGCGGGCCGCGCTCACTCCCAACACTTGAGCAATTTCCTTCATATTCAGTTCTTTCTCATAATAAAGGGAAAGGACCATCCGCTCATTCTCCCGCAGGGCGGCAATCCCCTCTTCCAGTACCTGGTGCAGCTCCTGGTTCTGAAAGATCTCCTCGGTGGGATTGCTCTGCTCCTCCTGGGCCAGCATTTTTTCCATGGCCTTTCCGCAGCCATCCAGCACCGCCTCAAAAGAGACCAGGCTGGAGACCGCCGTCTCGGAAAGCATGGCGTCATACTGTTCCCGGGACAGCCCCAGATACTGGGCCACCTCATTGCTGGTCGGAACCCTGCCCAAATTGGCGGACAGTTCATCCATGGCCTGATTCAGGCGCCCCGCTTTTTGGCGCACCTGACGAGGCAGCCAGTCCTGACGCCGGGCCAAATCCACGATCATCCCCCGCAGGCGGGTGGAGACATAGGTTTCGAACTTTACGTTTTTGCTGGGATCAAACTTATCCACTGCGTTAAGCAGTACCAGCAGTCCCTCTTGAATGATATCGTCCAGCTGGGCAAAGCTGCTGTATAATCCGCTGGCCTGCAGGGCGATCCGGCGAATCAGGGAGGTGTACCGCAGAACCAGCATCCATTTTAAATCCTGATCTCCTGTGCGCTGATACAGCTCCAGCAAGCTCCGGTCATCCAGCTTCTCCGCTTCCTGCTTGGACACGGGAGACAGATTCGCTTCTCCGCCTTGTACCGGCGCATTTGCCTGTTCCATCTGTCTCCCGCCTCCTTTTCCTTACACTGCCGCTGCCTGCGTCTGGGATTGCAGCGTGATATTTCCGATTGCTTGAATTTGAATGTTGCTGGTGATCTCATGGAACGAGAGCACATACACATCGGGATAGAACTGCGCGATCAGCCGGCTGAGATACACCCGGATCACCTGGCTGGTCAAGACCACCGGCGTCTGGGACAGCTCCTGGAATTTCTTGCGCAGCTCGCCCAGCTGGCTCATGATCTGCTGCATGACATCCGGACTCAGGGCCAAATAGATGCCCTGCTCATTTTTGGTCAGGGCGGAGAGGATCTTTTTCTCCACCTCGGCATCCAGCGTCACCACACGCAGCTGACCGTTTTCACAGAACCGGCGGGTAATGGTCCGGCTCAGACGGGTACGTACCTGTTCTGTGACCGCATCCACATCCCGGTTGGGCCCCGCATCCAAAATGGCCTCTAAAATCAGGCCAAGATCTCGAATGGGAATCCCCTCTTTCAGCAGATTGCGCAGGATCTTTTCCAGTCCCACATATGTCACAACATTGGGGATGGCATCGGCCACCAGGTCGGGATCTGTGGTTTTCAAATGCTCCACAAGCTGCATGACCTCTGTACGGCCCAACAGCTCATAGGCGTGTTTTTTGATGGTCTCCGACAGGTGGGTAAGCATAACCGTAAGCGGCGTGATCACGGTATAGCCATAGATTTCCGCCATCTCTTTGTTCTCCGGCAAAATCCACCGGGACGGGATTCCGTAGGCCGGCTCAATGGCCTCAATGCCGTCGATCTGGCCGGACAGGTTGGGGGGCTCCAAGGCCAGATAGTAGTCAACCAACACCTCGCCTCTGGCTACCTCTTCGCCTCGAATCCGTATGATATACTGATTGGTCCCCAGGGCCGCACCATCGTGCAGCCGGATGGAGGGGATCACAAAGCCCATATCCTGGGCATATTGCCGCCGGAAAATGACGATACGGCTGATGAGTTTGCCGCCGCTGTTCTCATCCACCAGCGGAATCAGACTATATCCAAATTCCATTTCAATGGGTTCCACGGCCAAAAGGGAGTAGACATTGTTGATGTCCTTGAAATACTCCTCCTCGCCTCCCGCGGCCATCTCCGGCACCGGAGCTTCAGTGGAGGTATCCGCCTGCTGGGCTTGGAGAAGTTTCTCCGCCTCCATCCGCCGCGCTCCCACAATTCCGCCCGCCGTCAGGCAAACTCCCACCAGCATCAGGGGGATGGTGGGGGTCCCTGGAAATACCGCCAGCAAGATCAAAATCACGCCCGTGGCCAAAATGGCTCTGGGCTGCGCCTTGAACTGGCTGACCACATCGGAGTTCAGGCTGCCGTCCGACACAGACCGGGTCACGATCATGCCGGTGGCGGTGGAGATCATCAGCGCGGGGATCTGAGACACCAGGCCATCACCGATGGTGGCAATGGAGTACACACTTAACACTGTTTGCAGGTCACTGCCGCCCTGAACCAGGCCGATGATCAATCCTGCCACAAAATTGATCACGGTAATGATCAGGGACATGATCGCGTCGCCTTTTACGATCTTGGTCGCGCCGTCCATGGCGCCGTAAAAGTCCGCTTCCTTTTGAATCTTATACCGGCGCAGACGCGCCTCTTTTTCGTCGATCAGGCCGGAACTGAGGTCCGCATCAATGGCCATCTGTTTGCCGGGCATGGCGTCCAACGTAAAGCGGGCCGCCACCTCAGACACACGCTCCGCGCCCTTGGTGATCACGATAAACTGTACCAGCACGATGATCAGGAAGATCAGCACGCCAATAACGATATTTCCCTGGGTGATCAGATTGCCGAAGGCCTTGATCACCATACCCGCCTGGCCGCCGTCCCGAAGGATCAACCGGGTGGAGGATACGTTCAGCCCCAGCCGGAACAGTGTAGTTACCAGCAGCAGGGATGGAAAAATCGAAAACTCCAGTGCCTCGGAGATGCTCATGGTGATCATCAAAATCATGATGGACAACGAAATGTTGATCACCAGCAGCACGTCCAGTACTGGCGCCGTCAGCGGGATCACCAGAAACAGGACAATGATCACCACCATCAACGATATGGCATTGTCAAAAATTCGTTTCATAACTTCCTAGCTGCTCGCTTTCTGTTAACTGCCTTTGCTGTTCAGCTGGTAGAGGTACACTAGCACTTCTGCCACCGCATTGTACAGCGTGGGCGGGATCTCCTGTCCCAATTCCACCGAGCTGTATAGGGCACGGGCCAACGGGACATTTTCCACCACTGCCACGCCATGTTCCTCCGCCACCTTTACAATCCGCATGGCGAGGGAGTCCTGCCCTTTGGCCAACACCACAGGAGCGGGGTCCCGGTCGGGCTTATAACGTAAAGCCACAGCAAAGTGAGTGGGGTTTCGAATGACCACATCCGCCTGAGGCACCTTTTGCATCATGCGGGATTGGGCCATCTTCCGCTGGGCTTCCTTGATCTTTCCTTTGATCTGCGGGTCGCCCTCCATTTGTTTATACTCTTCTTTGATCTCCTGCTTGGACATACGGATCTGCCGCTCATAGTCCCACCATTGGTAAAAGATATCCGCCGCGGCCAGAACAGCATACGCAATGGCGATCTGCATCGCCATCTGGAAGGCCAGCTCCATCAAATGAGCACAGGCCGCACTCAAATCCGTAAACAAGTATTTGGAGAAGAGGTCAACGGTTCCTGACAGAAACTGATAAATTAAGTAGAGCAGAACGGTGATTTTAAGCAGCCCTTTCAGGGCTTCCACCACACTGCGCATAGAAAACAGCCGCTTTATGCCCTGGATCGGGCTCAGGCGGCTCAGTTTTGGCCGCATGGCCTCTCCAGAGATCAGCATTTTGGTCTGAAAAAACGTAGCGGCAATGCCGGCAATGACCGTAGCCGCGATCAGGGGGCCAACCCCTTGGACCGCAGTCCATAAAAACTGGGGCAAAAGTTTTTCCAGATCGCCCGCTGTGGGCTGCTCCTGCTGAAGCTGCGTCATGGAGATACACAGTCGAAAAAAACGCTGTATTCCCGCCGCGGCCCACGTGGCCGTCAGAAAGAAGGTGGAAAGCCCGACCAACAGCACCACCACCGATACCGCGTCGTTACTGAAGAAGATGTTGCCCTTCTTTCGTTCATCCCGTCGCTTTTTCGGGGTTGCCTTTTCGGTTTTCTGACTGTCCGCCATGCCGCACCACCTCCCACTGGATCATCCCGGCGCGGCAATCACTTCCAGCATTCGCCCCATCGTTTCCAGCATCTCGGCCTCCGCTCCCAACAAAAATTCGCTGATGGGAACGAGAAACAAAAACAACAGTACCAGGCCGATAATCACTTTCAGCTCAATGTTGATCACGAAAGCGTTGATCTGAGGAATCGCTTTCATCAAGATCCCCATGCCCAGCTCTCCCAGAAGCTCGGCCGCCAAAATCGGCAGAGAGAGCTTGATGGCCAGCAGCATACAGGACAGAAATACTTCCACCACTCCAGAGGCCACCGCCTGCCCAAAGGCAGCCTGACCAAATGGGACGACCTGATGGGAGGAGAAAAAGATCCGCAGCATGGTATAGTGCCCGTTTTCTTCAAAAAAGACCAACACCATCAAAATGTTGAGCAGTGAAGCTGTCACCGTCATGTTGATTTGGCTGCTGGCGTCATAGACCTGCGCCATAGTCAGGCCCATCTGTGCATCGATCACCTCTCCGCCCACCTGGATGATCATGAAGAACAGCCGCATGATAAAGCCCAGTACAAAGCCGATCCCCAGTTCCAAAAGCAGACGCAGGGCAAACTCCAGCATCGTCCCGGGCACAGCGGGCACATCCGGCGACATCCCGAACACAAACACAGAGAACACCATGATGATCCCTGCTTTGGCCAGGTTCGGCAGGCTGTTTCGCCCCAAGAGGGGGTTAAACAGCACAAACCCGGTGATTCGCATGAAAATCAGGGTGAACAGGTACAGCTCAGACCAATCCATTGCCGCAAAATCCTCACATCAGTGTAAATAGGTAGCGGGTATAGTCCTGAAGGACTTCCAGCATCCAGTTTCCACCCACCAGCAGGATAATGACAACTACGATCATTTTCAGAATAAAGGAGAGGGACTGTTCATGGATCTGTGTCACCGCCTGAAAAATGGCCACCAAAACACCAACCAGCATACTCAGCAGCAGCATCGGCGCACCAATTTTTAACGCCACGCCCACACCTTCCCGCAGAATATCCACAGCCTCCATGGGTCAACCTCCTATCGCGCTAACGGAAACCTTGTACCAAGGTGGAAAACAGCAGCTGCCACCCGTCCAATGTGATAAACAGCAGAAGCTTAAACGGCATGGAGATCATCGACGGCGGCAGCATGATCATTCCCATGGACATCAGGGCAGACGCTACCACTACGTCAATCAGCAGGAATGGGATGTACAAATAAAAGCCGATGAGGAACGCGCGCTTCAGCTCCGTGGTCATAAACGAGGGGACCAAAATGCTCAGCGGCAGGTCCTCCGCCTGCTGCGCATCCTCCGGTGTTTGCTCCCCGGCCATGCTGCAAAACAGATCCAGAGCGCTCTGTTCCGTGTGCTTGGCCATAAATTCTTTCAAGGGGATCACAGCCCGGTCAAAAAATTCGTCCTGGGTAATCTCTTCCTCCACATAGGGCTCGTAGGCCGTGGTCTGGATTTGAGAGATCACCGGTGCCATGGTAAACAGGGTCAAAAACAGGGCCATGCCCACCAGCACCATATTGGGCGGATTTTGCTGCAATCCCATTGCCGAACGCAGAAAGGAAAAGGAAATAATGTACCGGGTGAAGGAGGTCATCATCACCACAATGGATGGCAGCAACGTCACCATTGTGGTCAAGAAAAGGATCTGGAGGGTCTGGACATTCTCTCCGTTTACATTGATCAGCGCATCCAACTCTCACATCCCCCTATCTCTTTCGCTGCTCCCGCAACCGGCGAAGCACCTGGGAAAAGCCCTCTGTCAGCTCACTGGCCGGACTTGCCGGCTCTTCCCAACCAGCGGTTTCCTCTTGCGAAAGTTCACCCAGGTTCTGAATCCCCCCGGGTGTCGCAGACAAAAAGTAGGTCCGATTGCCTATGCGCACCAGCAGCAGCCGCTGCTCTTTCCCCACACTCACCTGCTCCAAAACGGTAATATGCTTCCCCCGTCCCAAGGCGCCGGTCATCATATGGCCCGCCACATATCGGGTAAACCAATAGGACAGCACCAGGATCAGGCAAGTGACAAACAAGGCCCAAAGCAAAGGCCCCAGTACCTCCATCTTGTCTTACCGCCTTTTAGGGAGCGCCCACAATGGAGGTAACCGTCTTCAACAGGCGGTCGCTCTTAAAGGGCTTAACGATAAAGTCCTTGATGCCCGCCTGGACCGCTTCCACCACCATGGCTTCCTGGCCCATTGCGGAGCACATCACCACATTGGCGCTGCTATCCTTGGCGCGGATGGCCTTCAGCGCCTCCAGGCCGTCCATATTGGGCATGGTGATATCCATCAGCACCAGATCCGGCTTGAGCTCAAAATACTTTTCCACCGCATCCTGGCCGTCCACGGCCTCGTGCAAATCAGAATACCCCTCTTTGCTCAAGGTGTCTCGGATCACCTTACGCATAAACGCAGCGTCGTCTACAATCAGAATCTTAGCCATAATATTCATCCTTTACTGTTTTATCATTTCCGGTCCCCTTGTGCGGCCCGGTTGGGTCAGTTCTGCTTAAAAAGCTCGTTTCGCTTCAATACTTCAGTAATACGCACGCCGAAGTTGTCGTCAATGACCACAACGTCGCCCCGTGCCACACAAAGGCCGTTCACAAACAGGTCTACCTGGTCCCCGGCCAGCTTATCCAGCACCACCAAGGAGCCTTTGGAGAAAGCGAGGATATCCTCCACTTTCCGCTGCGTGCGGCCAATCTCCACGGAAACTTCCAGGGGGACGGACATGATCATTTCCAGATTGTCCGCCTGCTCCTTTCCAAGCTTCTCTTCCACATCCAGCATGGGAAGCTGAACAGGACTGGCATTGATCCGCTTGGGTTCCTGCATGGGCCATCCTGCCTGCATAGGCTGCTGCATGGGCCACCCAGCCTGCATGGGCTGCTGCATAGGCCACCCCGGCTGCATAGGCTGTTGCATGGGCTGCTGCATAGGAGGCTGCTGCATGGGCTGTTGCTGCATGGGCTGTGACTGCACAGGCGGTTGCTGTACAGGGGGCTGCTGCGCAGGCTGCGTCTGTACGGGCTGGTCCTGCACAGGCGGTTGGTCAACGAGGTTATTGAGCATTTTCTCAATTTCCTCCTGACTCATGACCATGCCGTCACCGCCTTGGGCCGCCGGCTGCGGGGCAGGCTGCGGCTGCTTTTGCGGCTCCGGCTCAGGCTGCGGGGCAGGGGCGGGATCCTCGGAAGAGACACTTCCAAAATTCATCTCAAATCCTGCCAGCAGTTCCCGGGCCAAGTGTACCGGCATCACATTGACAAACTCACTTTTCAGGATGTTTTCAATGCTCAGCATGAATCGGACAACCACGATCGTTTCTTCCCCGGCATTGATGTGCTCCTTTTTAAAGGCATCCACATCGTCCAGCGCGTAGGATTTCGGGGTTGAAATGTTGACCGGATGTCCCAAAAAGTCTGACAGTGCGGTGGATGCCGCTCCCATCATTTGGTTCATCACTTCGCACACAGCGCTGACGGTCAGGTCATTCAGCTCAAACTCCTCTTCCGGTGTTTCGCTGCCCATTAGGATGTCCACAATGACTTTTACGTCATGCTTTCGCAGCAGCATGATATTGCTGCCCTCCAACCCGGAGACGTACCGGATCTCAACGCCGATGGCCGGTTCCAAATCTCCGATGCTGAAGTCATCCACGGAAACCACGTCCACCGAGGGGGTGGTAATATCCACCCGGTGATCCAGCATATTGGATACCGCGGTTGCGGAGGACCCCAGGCTGATATTCATAATTTCGCCGATGGCATCCAGCTCCATCGAATTAAATACGTTCTGAGCCATGTTCCTCACTCCTCCTCTCTTGCTTGGACATGATAGGTTTCCCAAATTTTAACAGCCATGCTGCCGCTCTGTGTTCCCAGTTTCCCGCTAAACCATGGCTGCCCGCCAACGTATAAGCTGACTGGTTCTTTGGTTGGGTGTCCCAAATCAACCACATCTCCCACATTCAAACTGTAAATATCCTGCAGCGTCAACTGCGTGCGGCCAAGCTCCGCAATTACCTGCAGTTGTGAATCCCGCAGGATACCCATGATGTTTTCGGAGTTGTCCTCTCCGCTTCCCCGTCCCACCTGATTCATCGCCGCGATCTGCGTGAAGATATTGGTGAGCATCATTCCCGGCAGACAAATGCTCATCCGCCCTGAGACATTGGGAAGCTTGAGGCTGATGCTGATGATCACCACAGTTTCGTCCAGCCCGATCAGCTGTACCAGGGTCGGGTTGGATTCTACCCGCCGAAACGAAAAATCCAAGTTGATGTAGTTCTCCCAGCTCCCTCCCAAAATGGAAATCATGTCTTTTACGATATCCTCGTACAGTTTCAATTCCAGAGCAGTAAAGCTGTAGCCGGCACGTATGTTGCTGGTTTCATCTCCATCGCCGCCCATGAGCCGGTCCATCATGTTCAGGACCAGTCCCGTGCTCAAATGGATCAATACCGGTGTCTCATCACTTTCCCGCTTGCCATCCACATCCACATCAGCCAGCGTCAGAACATCTCCATCTGACAAAGCATTGGAAAACTCATAATAGCGCTGCTCCTCAACTGACTCTACCGCAATGTCACTGGTGGTATGCAAAAGCCCGTTCAACCGAGAATTAATGATTCTGGTGTAGTTTTCAAAGATACCGCTGATCATTTTTATGCGGTCCTTGGTAAACTTTCTCGGGCTGTAAAAGTCGTATTTTCGATATTTTTTCTCCGAATCTTGATCGGAGCGATTCAAGTCCATTTCGCCGCTGCGCGCTGCGTTGAGCAGTGCGTCAATTTGGCTTTGAGACAATACTTCCGCCACGCCTATCCCTCCTGGCTGGAACCGGTTTGCACATTGTTCTCTTGAACAGAGGTTCCGGTGCTTTCCTCCGTCCCGTCCTGGCCGGAACGCATGGTATAATATTGGGCAATGTCGTCCCCGATCTCACTGCTGACATCCAAGCCTGTCACCAGCAGCTCGACCCGGCGGTTCTTGGCACGCCCTTCCGCGTCATCATTATCCGACACCGGGCGCCACTGGCCGTAGCCGACACTCACCAGCCGGGACGGGTCAATTATATTCTTCTCCTGAAGATAAACTGTTACCACCGTCGCACGGTTGCTTGCCAGAAAGCGGTCGCCCGTTGGATTATTGGGCCGATCGGGCACCTCCTGAGCGGTATGCCCTAACACCCGGATCTCGTCCACAGATTCGCTGACCTTAGCGATGGAATTTGCCACTTCATCCAGTATCGCTTTTCCATCATCCCGCAGGACATAGCTGTCTCCGTCAAAAAACACGGTGTTGTCAAAGGAGACAAACACATATCCGTTTCCTTTGGTGATGCTGATCTGTGTGGACAGATTTTCTCGATCTACGTAGTCCCTCATAGCCAAGTAAAGAGCCTCGATGTCCTGCTCTACTTGTTCCTGGGTCAGATTGCTGATCTCGTGGCCGCCAGGATTCTGTTCAGTCACGGCTTGAGGGTTAAAGGATTCCACAATTGCGATCCATTTCTCCTTATCCATGGTAGACATGGAATACAGCATGACAAAAAAGCACAGCAGCAGGGTCACCATGTCGCCATAGGTGTCCATCCAGTTGGCGCCGCCTGTACCGCGTCTTTTCTTCATGTCCAAGCCTCCTCTCCCTGTGGTTGCGCCACGTTTTACTTTTTCTTCTTCCGTCCTCTGCGCTCCTTGGGCTGTCCCTCTCCCATCTCAGCCCCTTCGCGCTGTCTCTGATTGATAAAGGTCAGCAGCCGCTCCCGGAGGAACTTGGGGTTCTCACCGGACTGGATGGCCATGATGCCCTCCACTACGATCTGTCTGCAGAGGACTTCTTCCTCGTCCCGTGCAACCAGGTTTGCGGCAATGGGGTTGAAAATGACGTGGGCCAACAGGGAGCCGTAAAACGTGGTGACCAGTGCGACCGACATATCAGGGCCCAGGGAGTCCATATCTGCTCCGCTCAGTCCCCGCAGCATATTGATCAAGCCGATCAGCGTACCGATCATACCAAAGGCGGGGGCGGCGTTGGAGCCCCGCTCATACATTGCCACCACTTCCTGGTGGCGGGCAGAGGTCTGTTCAATATCATTGTTCAAAATGCTTCGGACCCGATCCGGATCGTTGGCATCCACAATCAACATAATGGCCTGTTTAAAGAAGGGATCGGTCTGTTCGTTTGCTTTCTCTTCCAGTGCCAAAAGTCCGTTTTTCCGCGCGATCTGAGCCAATTCCACCAGCTGATCCACATAAGTGGTGGGATTGAATGCCTTGACCCGCAGCATGATCTTCATATGCTTTGGAAAAGACTTGGCCAACTTTGGATAACAGGCAACGACCACCGCCAGTGTGCCGCCCAGTACGATGAGGGCACTGGACACATCCCAAAAGTTCCCCAGCTTCTCCAAATTGATGGGGTTTGCGGCGGTACTGTCAAACGAAATACCAAATAATGTAAAAAATAGAGCCAGCGCAATGCCGATCAAATACACTATGTTCATAATGTCGATCCCTTCTGTCTATATCCCGCATTTCAGCGGAGGAATCCAAGGTCAGCGCCGGTCAATTACTGAAATTTCCCGGTGAATGTCCTGGACCTTCGCGTTATATTCTGCAATCTTTTGAATGATCTCCTCTACGGTATCCCGTACAAGGTAATAGTCATGGTTCATCATCACAACCTTGCACTCGGGGATCATCTCAATGCATTCAATTTGGTTGTGATTGATCAAAAATTGATCTCCATTCATCTTCTGCAATTTGATCACAAAACCCACCCCTTTTTACGCGCCCCGCCGTCTGAAACCGCGGTCTCAGGCGGCGGGGGATTGGATTTTTCCGCTCAGTTCAAGAACTCAGCGCTTCATGTTGACCAATTCCTCCAGCATGGTATCGGTCACAGTAACGATTCGGGTGTTGGCCTGATAGCCTCTCTGATAGATGATCATGTTGGAAAACTCGGTGGCCAGGTCGGTACCGGAGCCTTCCAGGAAGGACGTCATCAGACCCACGCCGCTCTTGCCGGCAAGCATGGTATCGGGGTCAACGTCACCGCCTGCCTGAATCAAACCATTTCTTAAATATCCTGTCACCGCACTATTGGGCGTACTGACGGTAACATCGCCCGCCGCGTCGCCCGCCTCATAATAGGGGCCGTCCAGATGGAGCACACCGCCATTGTTCTCTACAGAGCCCAGGGCGATATAACCAACTACCACCGGGTCGCCGGTGTCCTTGTTGTTACAGGTGATCTTGCCGTTGGCATCGATGCGCAGGTTCTCATATTCGATAAATCCATTCAGATCTGTAGCCGGATCATAGCCGGAATTCGCATCATCAGGGTCAATATTTTTACCATCAGCCCCCACACCAACATATACAGCTTTGCCTTCCTCACCAGTTTTGTTTGATTTCATAGGCAACCGGATAGGAACCAGGTCAGTACTGATATTACCTACCGTTGTTCCTGCCGCGTCAGCAGGGTTTTGAATACCATCCTCCACATCGGCATTTTCATTAATATTACTGGTCAAGAAACCATAAACCACGTTGCCCTGGCCGTCGGTGAGATAGCCGTCCCGGAACTCAAAATCACCCACGCGGGTGTACTTCAGCTTTTTCAGGGCATCGGGGCTGTTGATGTCCAGGTCCTTGGGACCCACCATGAAAAAGCCGTCGCCCTTAATGGCGCAGTCCAGATCACGGCCGGTGGCACTCAGGTCTCCGGTGCTCATGTCCAGGTCGATGGTACCCACCTGACAACCGTAACCGATCTGCTGGGGGTTGGTGCTTCCCATCACGTCGGTTCCCTCGGAACCGGCGCTGAGGGTATTATAGATGCTCTCCTTAAACGTAATACGCTGGGCCTTGTAGCCGTAGGTGTTCACGTTGGCAATGTTGTTGCCAACCACATTCAAGGCCTGCATATGTGTTTTCAGTCCAGCAATCGCTGCGCTCATAGCGCCTGTCATAGCCATAAGTATTTGCTCCTTTTCCGATTTCGGTGCCGCCGGGAAGCTGTCATTCGGACAGCCCCCAGAGCTTCCTTTCGGTCCTGCCCTCTGTATCTTACAGGAACACGGCACCGTCGATGTTGGTAAATACGCTTTCTTTCATCTCTGCCTGAGACAGCGCGGTGATGACCCGGTTATTGGGGACGTTGACAATGAAAGCCAAGCTCTGGTCCAGGGCCAAAATATTGGTTGCGCCCTTGGCCTGCGCCTTTTCCACCGAGTCGCCCAGCCGCTCCAGCAAAGTTGGAGTGACTTCGATGCCCCGCTCTTCCACACGGCTGAGCGCGTGCTTGGAAAACGCCACCTGCCGTGTCTGGCTGCGTTCCATTTCCTGCCGCAGCACGGCGTCAAATCCGCCGCTTGCCTGGGAAGCCTGGGTTTTTCGAAGTTCTGCCTGCCCAATTCCGCCGGAGCCGCCCACTGTATAGATCGGTCCGACCACGGGAACACCTCCTTTTTCTGCTGATTGGATCGTTTAGGTCTCCGGTACGTCGGTGCCTTCGCCGCCCTCGCCGGTTCCGCCACCGTCGCCGCCTTCGCCGCCTTCTCCACCTTCGCCGCCCTCATCGGGGATCTCAGGCAGTGTGCCCACCGCCATGATGCTGTTCAGCGGATACATCTCTCCGTTCACAAAAATCACTGGGGTGTTCTGATAGGTGCCCGTGCCGGTGACCTCGCCTACGATTTCCTGAATATTTCCTTCCTCATCGTATGCGCCCACCGTAACCGTTTTCCCTACCAGGGATGCGGCATAGGTCATGGTGCTGGCGGCAGTCAGATCGCTCAGGCTGCTTTGCACCTTGCTCATCATCTGCACCACAGACATCTGAACCATCTGGTTGAGCATATCCGAGGTATCGGCAGTGTTGTCGATGGTCTGGCTCTGCAGCTGCTTGACCATAAGCTGCATAAAGTCGGAAAAGTCCAGCCCGAACGCGTCGTCGGGATCTTTGACGGTGTAGCCCCAGCTCTCTACCTCATCCACCGTGGGGTTGGAGTAGGTCTTGCTGGTGTTATACGCACTTGCGGTCTGATAGGTGTCCAGAGAAAGGGGCATAAAATCATTACTGGTCATGTTGGATTCACCTCCTCGCTGCACGCCAGCTTACACGGCGCGCTCTTCCATTCCCACCAGCCCCAATCGAAGTTGATGGAGGAAGGTTTCCGACTCCTGTCGGGGCGTGTGCTGGGGCTGTCGCTGCTGCTGTTGCTGTTGTTGCTGCGCGTTTTCCTGGTTCTGCTGCCAAAGCTGCTGTCCCTGCTGAGGCTGGGGAACTTCCACTCGCACCTCACCCCGGTTTCCATCTTGCAGCATAAGGCTCAAAGAGGAAGCGTGGTCACTGAGCAGTCTGGCTGTCTGCTCGGTTTCTGCGTGCAGCACAACGTGAAGCACTCCTTGGGGCGTACGGGTAAACTCTGCCACTACATTACCTAAATTCGCGGGGCTGAGCTTGATCTCCACGCGCTGTTCTCCCTGGCTCAGTGCATCTTTCAGCATATTGGCCAGAGACTTCTCCACCTCCTGGGCCGGGGCCGTCATGTCCACCGCTGTGTCACCCACCCGGACGGGGACGGTCTCCGTCTCCCGGAACAAAGGAGTGTTCCAGTGCTCTACCACAACCTGCTCCAGCTCCTGGTTCTGGCTCTGAGAGGACTTGGACTGCGTCAGGTCCTGCGTCAGCGTTTCCTGGGCGGTGTTCTGAGTATCAGCGGCCACCACAGGCTGATCTGCCAAGGTCGTCTCCTGCCCAAGGGGCTGGGGCTGCACCACAGGCGCTTCCTGCTGCACCGGCTGCTGGGCCACCTGGGGCATAACGGTTTCCACCGTCTGGGTCTGCGCCACAGGCGTCTGCTGTCCCTCCAGCAAAGTCATCGGCTGGGTCATCCCCTCGGCCTGCGGCATCTCCACAAGGTCAAGCCCGACCATAGGGACGTTCTCCTGTTCCGTGGGGATCAGCTGATTGACCAGCGCGGCAGGCACCATAGAAGCGGCCGCAGCCTCCAAAGTGGAGGGCATCGTCTCCTGATCTGGCTGTGTATGGTCGTTGGAAACGTTTACGTCTTCAGGCCGATCCTGCCCCGCTTCCGTCCCGCCTTTCTGGGTCAAGTCCTCTTTCCGCTGCTCCAACAGGTCCTGGAACCGGCTTCCCTGCTGATTCTGTGTGCCGGTGGCCTGACCAATTTGAGGCAGCTGCCAGCTGTTTTGCAGCGTCATCTGCAACAGCATATCGGTCATATTCATCGTTTTCACCTCCTTTCAATGTTCTTATCTTCATGACTCGCTTCTCCCTGCCCGTTCCGCGGAGATCAGCTCGTCTATGAAACGCTCGTCCTGTTTTTGTACCTCTTTTTGGTAGGCTGTTTGCTGCTTTTCCTTCAGCCGTTCCAAAATAGAGGCATCCATATGAGCCTGAAGCACCAGGGCACGGTGTTTCTCCGCCTGGCTCTCCCGCTCTTGAAGGATTTTCACCTCCCGGGCGATCTCCTGCTCCAACGCCCTCAGGCTGTTTTCAAAGCCCAATGCGTCCGCAATGGCGATCCCCTCAGCGGCCCGTTCACGAAACAGGCAATTTGTCTGCGAATACCGCTGTTTGGCTTCATCTACCCGTTCCTGCTGCTCCCGGACTTGCCTGAGCGCCTTGGCGTATTCATTTTGCCGTCCCTCCAGCACCTGCTGCCGGTAATCCAGCACGCCGTCCAGAGCAAATCGAAACCGTTTCACGGGTCACTTCCTCCTTACAGCAGTCCCCGCATGAGGGCCAGGTCCTCTTCATAGGAGAACCCCTCTTCCGTCCCCTGCATAAGGAACTGCTGGATCCCATCGATTTTACTCAGGGCATAGTCCAGCTTGGGATTGGTCCCCGCCTTGTAGGCGCCGATGGAGACCAGATCCAGGTTTTTCTCATAGACCCCCATCAGATCTCTAATGCGGGCAGACATTTGCCGGTGCTCCGGCGATACGATATCAGTCATCAAACGGGAGATACTGGCTCCCACATCGATGGCCGGGAAATGGTTGCTGTTGGCCAGCCGGCGGGAGAGAACGATATGCCCATCCAAAATACCACGGACGGTATCGGCAATGGGCTCATTGGTATCGTCGCCCTCTACCAGCACTGTATATACGCCTGTAATGGACCCCTTTTGGAAATTCCCGCTGCGCTCCAGCAGCTTGGGCAGTTCCGAGTAGATGGAGGGGGTATAGCCCCGGGCCACCGGCGGCTCGCCCACCGCCAGGCCGATCTCACGCTGGGCCATGGCAAAGCGGGTCAGGGAATCCATCATCAACAGCACATCGTAGCCCTGGTCGCGAAAATATTCCGCAACTCCGGTGGCCACCGACGGGCAGCGCTTACGCAGCATAGCGGGCTGGTCTGAGGTTGCCACTACAAGTACCGAACGGCTCATGCCCTCTGGTCCCAGGTCCTTTTCCATGAACTCCAGAACCTCACGGCCACGTTCGCCTACCAGCGCGATCACATTGATGTCCGCTTTTACGTGTTTTGCGATCATACCCATCAGGGTACTTTTTCCCACGCCGGAACCGGCAAAAATTCCGATTCTCTGTCCCTTGCCCACCGTCAGCATACCATCAATGGCCTTGATGCCAAATTCCAGGCGCTCCCGAATGGGCGGGCGTGACATGGGGTTTATGTAGGTGGAGCTGTCCACACAAAAGGGGACGCCGCCCTGAAACGGTCCTTTTCCATCAATGGGCTGCCCCAGCGCGTTAATGACACGCCCCTTGAGAAAGGGCCCCATTTTCAGGCTCAGCCTTCGTCCGGTGTTTCGTACGAAGTTCCCTGCCGAGATACCGCCCATATCGGAGTATGGCATAAGAAGCATATGGTCATTTTTAAAGCCCACCACTTCAGCCATTACCTGGCCGCCTGATTCTCCGTTGTAGATCTGGCATATGTCGCCCACAGCGGCCCGGCCGCCGGAGGCTTCAATGGACATCCCCACGATATTTTCAATTTTTCCGGTGTAGCTGACGGTTTGGGCCGCCTCTACACGCTGGATCATCTCTTCAAACAAGGCATTGTCTCCCCTTATCCGCCCCGCAGAATATCCTTCAGGTTGTCCAGCTGAGTGGAGACGCTGGCATCGATGATCTCGTCGGGCATTTCGATGATACAGGTGCCGGACTCGTCGTCCGCCATCGGGATCAGCTTAATGTGGTTGGACAGGCTGGCCAGGGAAGCGGTCAGCTCCGGTGCGATCTGCGCCAGCGTCTGGCTGTCGCAGCCGCCAATGTAGATCCGCACCCACTCTCGCCGCCGCAGCCGCTCCGTGGCCATCTGCACCATGCGCAGGATCACATCCCGGCTGCTTTTCAGGCTGACGTGGATCACCTTTTCCGCCACGGCAATGCTCAAATCGCACAAGTCGCTTTGGGCCTGAGTCAAAAGGTTTTCTTTGGCCTGGGTGGCCTGATCCAAAAACCGTTTCACTTCCTCCGCCTGCTGGCGCTGCTGCTGCTCCAGCTGAGCGCGGCTCTCCGCCTGGGCTTTGACCAAGCCGTCGGCATACCCCTGGCGAAAGCCCTCCTGCTGGGCATCTTCCCGCACCTGCTGCGCCTCTTCCTCGGCCCGCTGGCGGTACTCCTCCAGCAGAGCCTCACCCTGGCGTTTGGCCTGGGCTACGATTTCGTCAGCCTGGATGCGGGCGTAGGAAAACATTGCCGCCGCGCCTTGCGCTGCATCGGGCCCAGGCGTTTGATCATCTTCCTCCGGAACAGGGGGGGAGGCTTTTTCTTCCTCCACCTCCGGCTCCGGCTGCGCCTCTGGCTCGATGACGATCTCATCCACCTGAGGGAACTGGTAATCATTCACCTGAGACCGGAGAAAATATTTCAAGATGTTAGGCAATGATATCGTCCTTTCCTCCCTTGAGGATAATCAGCTCGTTCTTTTCCTCCAATTCCCGGATCACGCCAACAATACGCTGCTGGGCCGCTTCCACATCCCGAATACGCACATTGACGGTAACTTCCAGATCGTCCCGAATGCTCTGGGCCATACGTGTGGAGACGTTGGCAAAAATCTTGTTGGCCACGTCGCTGTTGGCTCCCTTGAGGGCCAGGACCAGATCTTTGGGATCGCAGTCGCGCACAAAGCGCTGCACGGAACGGTCGTCCATAGTGACGATATCCTCGAACACGAACATACGCTTGCGGATCTCGTCGGCCAGGTCGGGATTGTACGTAGACAGGCGGTCAAAGATGCTCTTCTCACTGGCTCGATCCAGATTATTCATCACATCGGCCACATAGTCCACGCCGCCAACCTTAACATTGTTGTTGGTCATGATGTTGGAGAAGCGCTTCTCCATCTCCGCCTCGATCAGCTTAATGGCCGAGGGGGAGGCGCTCTCCATATTCGCAATGTTTTCCACGACTTTGACCTGGCGTTTCGGGTCCAGCTCATCGATCACCGCCGCCGCCTTTTCCGGGTCCACATAAGACAGCACCAGTGCAATAGTCTGTGGCCGCTCATGCTGCAGCGCGGCGTACAGGGATTTTTCGTCCGCTTTGTTCAAAAACGCGAATTCACGGTTTTTCAAGGACTTGGTGACCTTATCCAGCAGCATACTGGCAGTCTGGCTGCCAAACGCCCGCTCCAGCACGGCCCGGGCATATTCCAGGCCGCCCTCGGTCACCGCCTTGTTGGTCATACACATCTGATAATACTCATTAAGTACATCTTCCGTGGTGGCCGCATCCACATAGCCGAGCTTTGCCACTTCCAGGGTGATCTGCTCTACATCCTCCGGGTCCATGTACTGGTAAAGCTGGGAAGCCTTTTCCGTCCCCAGTGAAATGATCACCGCAGCCGCTTTTTGCTGGCGGGTCAATTCATGCTTGGGATGAGAGGGCGCCGGCTTGACTGGGGCAGTCGTACTCTGGACCGGGGCAGTTGCTACTTCACTCATTTTGCCACTTCCCCTTCCCGAAGCCAATTCTTCACCATCTGTGCCGCGATCTCCGGATTCTCTTCCGCGAACTTACGCACATCCTGCCTCAATTCCATGCTCTTTTCGGTATCCATCTCCATGATTGCCGCTTTCTGGGCCACGGCCTCTGCCGCGATTCCCTCAGCCGCCATCTCCTGGGCCAGTCTCCTGCGCCGCTTCACCCGGCGGCGGTGGATCAGCAGGATCACCGTCAGCAGAATCAGGAACAATACGCCGCCGCCAATGGCCGCGTACAGTGCCCAGGCGGGCACTTCCATAGGCGTGGTAATGGGGGAATTTGCCTGCGGCTGATAGAAGGGTGCAATCAGGATGGAGATCTTCTGCTGCTGGTCAGCCTGGGAAATCCCAGCCGCCCGTCCAACATGGCTGTAAAGGTCAGCGGCATTGGTGCCGCCCGCCACATCCTGATTGATGGTCACCGAAACCATCACGTCGCTGATATAACCGGCCACGTGCTCCACCTGCTGCTTTTCGGTGTCCACAAGGCGGTCGGTCTGACCGGAGCTGGAGATGACCTCCTCCTCGCCGTTGGGCTGGAGCTGTTCATTGACGTACGTATTCAGATCCGCGTTGGTTTCCGTCCCTACGGTGCCGCCTGCCTGCTCCTGCGTACCCCGGACGATTTGGTCATCCCAGATTTGGGAACCGATGATGCCGTCTTCCTTCCCCTGAGCCCAGTCCTCCAGGTTATAGTCCGTGGAGTCGGTGTAGGTCCGGTCCACATCCACCACCGTGTTGACGCTCACCTGGACATTGCCCTCCCCGTATAGGGGGATCAGGGCCTGCATGACCCGGGTGCGGATGCTGTTGTTGCACTGTTCTTCCAGCTTCAGTTTCAGCGCGGAGGCATCCTGAATATCGGTAAAGTCGTCTCCCTCAGAATAGGGATTCCCGTAGGTATCCAGAATCTCCACGTTCTCCACATTCAGCCCAGCCAGACCGTTGCTCACCAGTTTCCGAATGGCTTTCACCTGATCGTCGGTGAGGGTCTTGCCGTCCTCCATGGTCACGGTCACCGAAGCGGAGGCATCCACCTGATTGCCGCTGTCCAGCACATAGATATGCTCTTCTCCCGGCGTAAGGAATACCGCCGCATCCTTGACGCCTTCAAAGTTGCGGATGACCGACGCCATACGATCCTGAAGGGCATAGAGGACCACCTGGTTGCGCTCTGACTCGGTGGTCAGGCTCCCTACATGGTCAAAATAAGTATCATAGCCATATCCGGAAGAAGGGTATCCCGCCTGCAGCACCTGTGCTTTCAACGAGGCTTCCTGGTTCTCCGGCACCAGGATGGTGTCCTCCTCTACCTTATATTGTGTAATTCCATTGTCGGACAGATAGGTCAGGATGGCTGACATATCGGTCTGATTCAAATCTGCAAACAGGGTGGCATAGGGCTGGTTGCTGATCACCGCGATCACCACGATCACAGTCACCAGGACCGCCAGCACGCCTGCCCCCAACAAAAGTTTTACTTTTTTCCCAAGTGCGCTCCACCGCTGCTTCACCGCAGCGGCGAACTTCTTTGCTTTCTCCGCCATAACAACTCCCCCGGCCCAGGTAACTTATGCGCCTTACAGGCTGATCCGCATCAATTCGCTATATGCGTCCAGCGCCCGGTCCCGCATTTGGACCAGCAGTTGAGTAGCGGTCAGCGCCTGAGCCGCGGCTATGGAAGCCTCCGCCGGATTATCCAGCTGGCCGGTGACCAGCTCATAATACTTTTCATTCCGGACCGCATCGGTCTGCTTCACATTGTCCACCATGGACTGCATGATCTGCGTAAACATAGAAGGCTCGGATTGCTCCGCACCCACATTACCCGTCGTCTGAGAAGCCGCCGCGGTCACAATCGGCTGGATCGGCGTAATCGTCTGAATGCTTGCCATTTCTACTCTCCCTTTCTCTGTCTGCACACAAAGCCGGCCCTAGTCCGTCTGGTTACTTGCCAATCTCCAGTCCCTTCGCCGTCACCTGCTTGAGCACATTGAACGCAGTGACATTGGCGGAGTACGCCTGGGATGCCGCCATGGCATCGGCAATCTCCTTGACCAGATCCACATTGGGCATCTCCACATACCCCTCCGCATTGGCATCGGGGTTCGTCGGGTCATAGACCAGCTTGAAGTCGGAGGGATCTTCCGCAATTTCCGTCACCCGCACGCCGCCTTCCTGCTGGGGAGGCCAAGTTCCCATGGCTCTGGCCAGCGCCTGCTGAAAGCGGGTCTGAGGCTGGGCGTTTTCCGCCTCAAACACGACCACTTTCCGGCGATAAGGACCGTCTCCGCCCTCAGTACGGGTGGTATTTTGATTGGTGATGTTTTCCGAAATCACATCCAGCCGCAGCTGCTGTGCCGTCAAGCCGGACCCTACCACATTCATCGAACTTAAAAAGGCCATTGCTTATGCCCCCTCACCTTTCTACTCAGCCCTTAATTGCCGCACGCAACAAAGAAAAGTCACTGCTGATGGCATCCATGACATACTGCATCTGGTAACCGTTTCGTGCCAGTTCCACCATTTGCTCCGTAATGTTCACGCCATTCTCGTCCAACCGGGTGCTCTCCTCCGCCTGTCTTACCACCACAGGGGTCTCTTGGATGGCGTTTCGGATCTCTCTGCTCGAACCGCCCTGCCCGGAGGCTGACTGAATAGCCTGCCGCAACGACTCTTCAAAAGTAGCGTATTTCGTTTTATAGCCAGGCGTCTCTACATTAGAAATATTATCCAAAATGCAGCTTTGCTTGGTCCACAAAAAATCCATAGACTTTTGCAGCATGAGTGCTGTATTACTTGATAAAAAGTCCATTTCCTCACCCCACATTTGACACATCTGCAACTCTATTGTTTATGCCGCTGGGACAAGTCAAATGGCCGAAGCACAACTCAGTACAAGGCAAACTTACCCAGCGTGACAGTTTCCAGTGCTTTTCATTCTAATACAAGAAACCCTTTTTTTCAAGTGCCTTGCTCAGGTATTATGTCAAAAATTGTGGTTTTCTGTGTTGTGTTTTCCAAATTTTTCTTTATAAAGCATGCTGATTTTAAATTTTTGTTATATATTACATTTATTTCCTTTAAATTTACACACATATTTTGTATGTTTTTTCTTGTCACACATTTTAATTTGTGCATATTTTTTTGCAGTTCCAGATGCTTTATTGCATTTGTCAGAGGGGTTTGGCTGATTTGTCTTGGACAAATCAGTGTTTTGGTCAAGTTTGTTCGGTCAAATAGACGAAAGTTCCTGTGCTGCATCGGAACATAATCCCCCGGGCACTTCCAACCTCTCTCTGTTTTTTTTGAAAACCCCTTATTTTTCCGATATAAGGGCCGATATATATGATGTAAAGAGATTTATTTCTCGTTTCTTTGATTAAAATCGTGGTATGGATACGAGACGGAGGACTTGTCATGTTACGGATTTATACTGGAGGAGGCTGTCCGGTAAACAGCGCCTCCCCCTACAATCGAAAAGCCGACAGCTTCAATCCCGCTTGTTTGGAGCAGCGGTACGATCAGGTCCGGTTTTCCTCCCGCTTAGATGAAACGAATAAGCGTGTCAAGGAAACCATTGGCCGTTTGTCCCAAGAGGCTCGCACCCGTGTCACCGCCCAAGATATTGAGCATCTTCGTCAGCAGGTAGCCAACGGCGACTATCAGCCTGTTCCGCGGGAAATTGCTGCACGTATGCTTTTGTTGCGGAAGGACGGTTGAGTCTATGGAACTGGCAACCTATTTATCTTTTTTGTCCGACCTGCGCCAGACTTTGGATTCCTTGTCCGCGCTGGAGCAGAAAAAGATCCAGGCCATCAAAGCCGGTGATCTGGCGGCGCTGGACGAATGCATGAAGCAGGAGCAGGCCGCCACCATGGACCTGCGGGGCAGGGAGCAGCGGCGCGCCGCCATGCTCAAAGAGCTTGGGCTGGAGAAGGTTTCCCTGCGGGATCTTCCCAGTCATTGTCCCCCGGCCTACAAAGGGCAGGCCACGGAGATCAGCCAGCAGGTACTGCGCAGTTATGAGGTATTTTCCAGCGCCCAGGAGGCATCCCGTACGCTGATGGAATCTAACCTGCGCCGCATTCAGAACGAGTTGGAACACCGGGAGGCGGAGCGCCGGAAGGCTCCCTCCGCTTCCCCCAAGGCGCAAAGCGATTTTCGCGCTTAAGAGAGGAGCAGGACATGGGTACTTTTGGTTCTTTTGGCACCGTCCGGCTGGGCATCTATGCAGCCCAAAAGGGTCTGGACGTGACCGGCAACAACATTACGAATATCAACACAGAGGGGTATACCCGTCAGCGCCTCAACCAGGTCAGCTTGATCCCTTCTGTCTGCGACCGCTATGCCTCCAGCTACAATACGCGCATCGGTCAGGGTGCGGTGATTTCCGGGGTCAATCAGATTCGCGACCCCGGACTGGACATTTCCTATCGGAAAGCGGTTTCCAACATGGGCTCCGCCAACGCCAAGCTGGAGGGGCTCAATCGTCTTGCCTCCATCCTGGACGAAGTGGGCAAGGGCAGCCTGGAACAGGATGACGGCGTCATCCTCAGCCAGCTCAACGATATTCGGGATCTGATCAGCCAGGCCATCGCCAGCGGCGGTTCCAGCACCTACGACAGCCTGATCCGCTCCGCCGCCGATGCTCTGGCCAAACATTTCAACTCCTACGCTGCCGATCTGAGTGAATTGAAAACCACCTACGAAAACGACCTAAAGCAGGATGTGGCAGAAGTTAATGATATTCTGACTCAGATCCGGGATTTGAATGTGTCCATCCGGGATGCCGACCTGCGGGGCGACCCGGGCCTGGAACTGCGTGACAACCGCAACCTGCTGCTGGATAAGCTCAGTGAGTACATGAAGATCGACGTCAAGTACTCTATGGAAGACGTTGGCGCCAACACATATGTGGAGAAACTCACCATCACGCTGGCCACAGGTGATAAGCACACCTTGGTGGATGGAAAATATGCCACCACGCTGACCTCCGGCGATGAAGCTTCTCACTATCAGATCACTCTGGGTGAATTGACCGATGCAAAGGGAGATGTCAAGCCGGGGTCCGGCGAGATTCCGCTGAACGAATTGCAGATGTACGGCGCACTCCAGTCCGTGCGGGATATCCTCAACGGAAAAGGCGAGTATGCCACCAATCCGGATACTCTCGAAACGGCATTGAATGACAATGTTGAGGCAGTCAATGACCTGCTGGATCAGATTGCCGCTAAAACTATCGAGATCAATGCCGGTGTCGCTGCCGGCCTCGATGTAACAGAGGCAACGGCGCAGCGGGATCAGCTGGTAGAGGGACTGAAAGACTATGTCGCCGTCGATGTGAAGGATGGTCCGCCATATTCCATCACTTTGGCAGGCACGGGCACATCCCTTGTAGATGGCACCGGCACTGCTCATCAATTTACTGTGCAAGAAACTGCCGGTAAATATTCGCTTCAGGTCGACGGCACAGACACCGACCCCGGCGCCGGTATGCTGGGATCTGTTTTAGATGCAGCAAATTCCCCCGCCGACACCGCTCTGGACCCAAACGCCGCCACCAAGCGGGGCATCCCCTACTACCAGATGATGCTGGACAACCTGGCCTACCAGTTTGCCAAGGAAATGAATGAGCTGAACAACACCGGCCTGGATGGCTCGGGCAATCTGTTCAGTGTCGGCAGCCATACCGATGACGCCACGGGCGTGGACCCCGTCACTGGTGAGCCGATCCGCATTACCGCTTCCAATATTTCCATCTCCAAGAGCTGGGACGCCCAGTCGGTATCCATCCAGTACACTTCCGATTCCAACGCACCCAGCGGCGATACCTCCAACATGGCCCGTTTTCTGGATCTGTTCAGCAAAAAGCTGGACTTTAAGCCTGGCGATATCAATGCCGGTGCTGCGGGCGATCCCTTCCACGGCAGTTTTGAGGATATGCTGCTGAAGATCCAGTCCACTTTGGCGGAGGATCAGCGCAGCACGGATTCCATTCTGAATAACTACGTCATCACTGCGGATGACCTCTACGTAGATCGAGAAGGCGTGATGGGCGTTGATTTGAATGATGAGGCCACCAATCTGATGACCTATCAGAAAGCCTACACTGCCGCCTGCCGCCTGCTCACCGTACTGGAGGAGGCCCTGGATTCTCTCATCAACGGCACCATTTAACCAATTCCCACGCGATTAAATTGAGGTGATCAAATATGCTGCGTGTTACCACCAACAGTACCATCTATAGCTATCGGAAGAACCTTCTGAAATCCACCAACCAGTTGTACTCCGCCATGAATTCTATGATGAGCGGACGGAATTTTGATACCTATGCCGCCGATCCCGCCGCCGCCACCCGGGCGTTTCAGATCCACAGCTCCCTCAATGCCACCAACACCCAATATGCCAATAACAAAACGGTGTATAACAAGTTCTCCACCGCCTGGGACATCGCTGATGACATGATCGATAAGCTGACCCAGGATCTGGGCGAAACTCCTCTGATCCGTGGCTTGAACAAGCCCAGCTGGAGCACCTTGAACACCCAGGGCGATGTGATCCTCTCCGGTGCGGAGGCCATGGTGCAAAGCCTCAACGCCCAGTATGACGGAGCCTATATTTTCAATGGCGCGGACACTCAGAATCCCCCCTTCGCCATCGAGACCGTCACGGATCCCACTTCGGGGGAGACGAAGCACTACCTAACCTATCGGAATGTGCGCGTGGATGACGCTTCGGATTCCCCTTACTACGATGAGATATATGAGGATGCAAACGGAAACCACATCCTGGACAAGGACGGAAACCCCATCAAGAATCGTGACGCTCTGGCGCTGTTTAACGGTGACTCTGAGCACCTTTATGTGGATATCGGCATCGGCTTTGAGGTGGACAAAGACGGCAATGTCATTTCCTCCACCGCCTTTGATTCCGCTATCTCCGGCCTTGAGTTTATCGGCGGCGGCGGAGTGGACGAGGACGGTGATCCCAAGAACATCGTCTCCATTATGCTCCGGGCCGCGGAAGTCTTTAAGGGCTATGACCAGGACTCTGCCGCCGCGGGGGCGGACGGGAACTGGGGTCCCGCCGGAGACTTTGAGGACGCTCAGCGCCTGTTGGATAAATTCCGTGCCGGGCAGGATGCCCTGAGCAAGCAGCACGTCCAGCTGGACACCCAGGCCAAATACCTTGAGACCAACCAGTCCCAGCTGGAGAGCTCATTCTATTCTCTGAACACCGAATTGGACGGCATCGAGAAGATCGACCAGGTCGAGGCGATCCTTGCGCTTGTTTCCGCCCAGACCAGCTACAACGCAGCCATTCAGGTGGGTGCCAACGTTGTTCCCCAGTCTCTGATGGATTACCTGAAGTAAGCCATTTTAATTGATGAATCAGCGCTTTCAGCGAGAAAGGAGTATCCAGCGTCATGTATCCTTTGATTGAGATCCAAACTGTCCCTATTGAGATCCAGATGAAAGTGACTCGTGCCCATCTGGAATATGCCAGAGGCACCGCACAGGTGGAGATCTCCCGGGACAAAAAGGGGCTGAGCATCCGAAGCCAACCCATTAAAGTCAATATCGACTCTTTCGAGTCCCGCAATTCCGTTATGCCCACCACCGCCACGATGATCAAGCAGCAGGCCCAGGCCGGAGTTCAGGGGGCTTATCAGGCTACCGGCGTGCTGGCTCGGGAGGGCCGTATGATGATGGAAGCGAAAATCGATCAGGACGTCATTCCTCAGCTGGCCAAACAGCAGAACCTGGGCGACCCCACCAATCTGAGCATCAGCTTTCTGCCCACCGTCGGCCCGGATATCAGCTGGGACGGGGGCGAGATGAGGATCCAGTATGAGATGGATAAGCTGAACTTTGATTGGCGGATGGAGCAGATGAGCTTCACCTTTGTCCCCGGCGATATTGAATTTACCATGACACAGCGGCCGGATGTGATCATCAAATACGTGGGCGGACCGCTGTACGTCCCCCCCTCTTCTGACCCCAATTACGAGCCGGTCGATGTGAACGCCTGACGCGGGAGGTATGTCCTTGAGATTAGACACCAAATATTTCGGGAACATCACCTATGATCCCGAAGATGTGTTGGAGTTTCCCAATGGCCTATTTGGCTTTGAACAGGAAAAGCATTTTTTGCTGCTTCCCTTTTCCGGCAGTCAGGGGAATATGCTCTGTCTGCAAAGCATCTCAGCCCCCTCCCCCGCGTTCATCTTAATGAACCCGTTTTCCCTCAAGCCTGACTACGCGCCGCTGCTTTCCCGAGAGGAATTGCAGTTAATGGGAGTGACCCACAGCCACGAACTTTGCTATTATGTGATGTGCGTGGTGCGGGAGCCCGTGGGCGAGAGCACGGTGAACCTGCGTTGCCCTGTTGTGGTCAACCCCGATCTCCGCAGAGCGTGCCAGGTGATTCTGGAGGGGGATGACTACCATATGCGCCACCGCTTGGACGAGTTTCCCAAGAAGGGGGTGGAGTGATTGCTGGTTCTCAGCCGTAAGGAAGGGGAATCTCTGGTCATCGGGGATCAGATCAGCATCACCATTCTCTCCGTTGAAGCGGGCGGTCAGGTCAATATCGGTGTAAGTGCGCCAAGGGAAGTCTTGGTGTTGCGCAGCGAACTTCAGAAAGCGGCAACTGTGAACCAGGATGCCGCCGGTACGGCCTCCCCCCTGCTGGTAGCAAAGCTGGAATCCGCTTTGTCCCAACGGGAACCCGTTTCCCCTACTCCCCCACCTGAACAGACGCCGGGCACCTGATAGACAGGCCCAGCGTCTGTCTTTGTCCCCGTCTTTTTCCGCCGCCGGGCGGAGGCCAAATGTCCGCAATGCTAGGAGGCTCACCAATATGATACGCGATACGTTACTGGTCATCGATGACTCCCCATTGGATCTGGCCATTTTGCGGGAGATTTTCAAGCAGCTGTTTGAAGTAGAGTGTTTTGATGAAGCGCGCTCCGCCTTGGCGTATATCCATCGCAATTCCCAGCGAGTCTGCGCCGTGCTGCTGGATCTGGTTCTGGAGCGGCGCGGGGCTGGCTTTGCTGTGCTCCAGCAGATCCAGGGAACCGAATCCACTTGGGATCTGCCTGTCATTCTCATCACATCCGATGCCCAAAAGCAGGATGTTCTAAAAGCCGCCCGGAAAGGCGCAGCCGATTTTCTGGTCAAGCCGGTAGATCCCCTTACCGTACAGGAACGGGTATGCGGCGTGATCCGTTCCGCCTGGCCTGCCGGTTCCACCATTTTGGATGCGCCCATTTCCCAGCCGGAAGAAGCTGCCGAAGAGGGGGAGGCGTCCGCCCAGGAGGAAGATCTCTTCCGCCTGGCGGAACATTGGGACCGCCTTCTGAACCTTTTTTTCCAGAGCAGACCCCATTTCTCTTTTGAAAAATATCACATTCTTGGGGAGATCACCGCCGCTCTGGCAACCAGTTACCAGACTCTTCACCCGGACTGTGGTTTAAGCCAGGAGGATATCCAGCTCATCGGCCGGGCGGCCACGTTCTGCGACGTGGGCCTGCTGGGCATACCAGACGATGTCATCCAGTCCGGCCTGGAGCAGGGGGATGCCCCACAGCAAATCTATTTCCGTCACACGGAATTGGGCCACGCCCTGTTTACCACCGGCCCCTCCAGCAACCACCCCTTGTCCCGCTACGCCGCCGAGATCGCCTATTGGCATCACAAAAACTACGATGGCAGCGGATATCCCACCGAACCAAGCTCCAATCCTCTTCCCATCAGCGCACAGCTGGTACGCACCGCCATTCGCTGCATGGGGTATCTCAGCCATTTTTCCGGCTATCCGGACCAGGTAGACCGCCTGCTCCGTTCGCTGTCCAGCGATGTGGGGCGTCAAATCTCCCCGGAAATGTACCAAGCTGCCCAGGCGGCGAAAGATCGTTTGGCGGACTATCAGGTCGGAGCCCGATTGGAATAAGGGACGCACCCCAATTTTCCGCTATATTTTCCAACAATAAACGTCGTTCAAAAGGCCCGCCCTCCAGAATTGAGATTCCGGAGGGCGGGCCTATTTTCAGATTATGTCAAAGGCCTATCCAACCTCACGCAGCCTGTGCCTCCCCCTGTTCCGGGGCACGCTTGAGCAGACGGCGATAAGTCTGTTCGATGGCAAAGGCGCCAAGGGGCGCGGTGATCAAAATGGCCAGCACCGCCACAGTCAGCACCACATGGCCGCAGGCAAGGCCCATGGTCAGCGGGATGGAACCAATGGCCGCCTGCACAGTGGCCTTGGGGGTATAGGCGATCATGCAGAACAGCCGCTCCCAGAAGGTAAGCTTTGTCCTAAGCAGGCAAAAGAACACACCAGCCATCCGAAACAACAGCGCCCCCAGAATCGCCAGCACCGCCGCCGCGCCAGCGGACCAAGCGTATTGAATGTCCACCGTTGCCCCAACCAGGACGAACAGCAGGATCTCAGCCGCCACCCAAAGCTTGGAATATTTCACAGACAATCTGGCCGCCACCTCCGGCCGGCGCAGATTGACTGCAATCCCGCAACTCATGACGGCAAGCAATCCAGAAAAAGGAACCACCCCTTTGGCTGCGTTTTCCAAGGCAACCAGAAGAAACGACAAGCTCAGCAGCACTACGACCTTTGTGGAGTCCCGCACATGGACCCGGCGGTAGACTTCTCCAAACGCCAGCCCGATCCCCAGGCCCACCAAAACTCCGGTGAGAATGGATATAGGGATCTGGATAAATGTGGCGGGGGACAGCTCGCCGCCCTGGGCCAGCCCGGTAAAGGACGAAAACAGGACGATCACAAACACATCGTCTACCGACGCCCCCGCCATGATCAGCTGGGGGATTCGCTCCGCTGTCCCATAGCCGCTCTCCATCAGCCGCAGCATCTTGGGCACAATCACCGCCGGCGAGACCGCCGCCACCACTGAGCCCATGATCGCCGCCTCCAAAACCGTGATCCCCAACAGCCGAGGCGCCAGCAGTACCATGCCTACGATCTCAAAGCAGGCGGGGACAAAGCACATCAGGATGGCCGGACGGCCCACCCGCTTCAAGTCGTCAATATTCAGGGAGAGCCCCGCTCTAGTCAGAATAATGATCAGGGCAAGCTGCCTAAGGTCCGCCGAAATTCCCAAGATGGAATCATCCAGCAAGTCGCATACATAGGGTCCCAGCAAAATGCCCGTCACCAGCATTCCTAAAAGGCTGGGCAGGCGCAGCCGTGAGACGAGCCATCCTAAGCTCATCCCCACCATAAAGATTAACGCAAGACTGGTCAGCATATTTGTTTCTTCTCCTCCTTTGCTGTGCAGGGAAATGCCCCCTGGCCCCACCTGTCAAGGCACAAAAAAAGCTGATCACTCCGCAAGCATCCGGTACTTGCAGAAGTCATCAGCTTCATCAGCGGTTTAGGTTTTCACCAAGGGAGAACTTCATTCCCGGGGGCATTATAGCATAGTCACATCTCCGTTGCAAGCCCTTTTCTCTGTTTTAAGCCCGGCACAGCACAGGCAGGCGCTCTTGCGCCTCCGGCCCGCCCCCATTTCCTCAAATTTTCAGTTTCGTTTCAGGAAATTATTATAGTATAATAGGGAAGCATGGAGGGGATCACATTGAAAATTCTGCTGATTGAAGATGAACAGCTGCTTGCCGACTCCATTGAGACTATTCTCAAAAGCAAGGGCTTTGACGTGGAAACGGTGTATGACGGGGAATCCGGGGCGAAGTATGCCGAGCTGGGGGTCTATGACCTACTGATCCTGGACGTGATGATGCCCAAGATGGACGGATATACCGTGGCCCGCCAGGTGTGCTCCAAGCGTCTGGGCACCCCCATTCTGATGCTCACCGCCCGCTCCAGCCTGGAGGACCGGATCACCGGCTTAAACGCCGGCGCCGACTACTATCTGACCAAGCCCTTTGATATCCGCGAGCTTTTGGCCTGCATCAACGCCCTGCTCCGCCGCCAGGGCGCCCAAGTGGATGAGGTCACCTTCGGCAATACTTCTCTGGACCTCTCCTCCGCCACCCTGATCTGCGGCACCGGGAGCATCGCCCTCTCATCCAAGGAATTTGACATCATGCGCGCCCTGCTTCAATCCGGCTCCCGCAACCTGACCAAAGAGTCGATCCTGGCCCGGGTATGGGGCTACGACTCCGACGCGGTGGAAAACAATGTAGAGGTCTACATCGGGTTTTTACGAAAAAAGCTGGCCAGCATCGGTTCCAATGTACGCATCGTGGCCCGGCGCCGTCTGGGATACCATTTGGAGGTGAGCGAAGATGATTCAGAAGCTGCGCTTTAAATTTGTCCTCATCAACATGAGCATTGTGACGCTCATGCTCTGCGTGATTCTGGGGCTGGTCTTTTACTTTACCAGCGCCGATCTGGAGCAGGAGAGCATCCGCATGATGCAGAACATCGCCGCCCAGCCCTTCCAGCAGGGCACTCCTATGGAACTGGGAGAAGATGTGCGCCTGCCCTTTTTTACTCTACAGCTGGGGCCGCGTGGGGAGCTTCTCTCCACAGGCGGGGTGTACTATGACCTGTCGGACGGGGACTTTCTGGATCATCTGGTCCAGCAGATCTTTGCTTCCCCCAAGCGGCTGGGGGTACTGCCGGAGTACAACCTGCGCTACTACCGCATGGACTCGCCCGCCAGCCAATATCTGGTCTTTGCCGATATTTCCAGCGAAGTCGCCACGCTGGAGGGGCTGCGCACCACCTGTCTCATCATCCGCGGGGCGCGCTTTCTGGTCTTTTTGGGGATCAGTGTCCTGCTGTCCAAATGGGCGGTCAAACCTGTGGATCAGGCCTGGAAGCAGCAGCGGGACTTTGTGGCCGCCGCCTCCCACGAGCTGAAGACTCCCCTCACCGTCATCATGGCCAACGCCGAACTTATGCAGGACCCGGATTACGGGGAGGAGAAGCGAATCAAGTTTCTGGACAATATTTTTGTCATGTCCCGGCAGATGCGCCGGTTGGTGGAACAGATGCTCTCCCTGGCCCAGACAGACAGCGCCGAACCCCAGGCTTCCTTTGCCCCGGTGGATCTGAGCCATTTGGTGTCCCAGTCCCTGCTTACCTTTGAGCCGGTATTTTATGAAAAAGGTATGACGATCACCGCCCAGACCCAGGAGGGGGTTCGGGTGACCGGGAACGAAAGTCAGCTGCGCCAGGTGCTGGAGATCCTTTTGGACAACGCGCAAAAATACGCTCAGGAGGGCGGTGCCACCCAGATCACCCTGAAGAAACGGGAGAAAAAAGGGCGCTGCCTGCTCACCGTGGCCAACCAGGGGCCTGCCATCCCCCCTGAAGAGCTTCCCAATCTCTTTAAGCGTTTCTACCGGATGGACAAGGCCCGAAGCCGGACGGGAAGTTTCGGGCTGGGACTGTCCATCGCTCAGGGCATCGTGGAGCAGCACCGGGGCAAAATCTGGGCAGAGAGCAAAGATGGTTGGAACCGCTTTCTGGTGGAGCTGTCCTGTATCTAATGGCACATTTCTCCGTAAACAAAGCGGCCGGAGCATTCGCAGAATGCTTCGGCCGCCCTTTATGTTTTGCCCTGTTTTTTCAGCGTCATTTCAGAATGAGTGCTTATAATAGCTCCAGACACCACCGCTGCCCGGCAGCGAACTGTGTAAGGAGGTCAAAGCATGATCACAGTGGAACACCTGACAAAATGCTACGGTGATTTCATGGCGGTCAAGGATCTCTCCTTTGAGATCGAGGAGGGGCACGTATATGGCTTCCTGGGGCCAAACGGCGCTGGGAAATCCACCACCATGAACATTATGACTGGCTGTCTTTCTGCTACGGAGGGTCATGTCCGCATTGACGGCCATGATATCTTTGAAGAGCCAAAGAAAGCCAAAAAGCTCATCGGCTACCTGCCCGAACAGCCGCCCCTCTACCTCAACGAGACGCCTCTGGAATACCTGCGCTTTGTGGGTCAGGCCAAGGGACTGAAGGGGGCGGAGCTGGAGGCACAGATCCGGGAGGTCATGGAGCTGACCCGGATCGAGGACATGAGAAACCGCTCCATCGCCGCGTTGTCCAAGGGCTACCGGCAACGGGTGGGCATCGCCCAGGCCCTGCTGGGCCGGCCCAAGGTCATCATCCTGGACGAACCCACCGTGGGTCTGGACCCCATCCAGATCATTGAGATCCGTGACCTCATCCGCCAGCTGGGCCAGGACCACACCGTCATTTTCAGCTCCCACATCCTTTCTGAGGTTCAGACCATCTGCGACCAGATCATGATGATCGCCCAGGGGCAGCTGGTTGCCTTTGACCAGCCGGAAAATCTGGAAAAGCGTCTGCTGTCCCCCAATGAGATCACTCTGGTCTCCGACGCCCGCCCCGATCAGGCCGCTGAAATCCTCGCTCAGGTGGAGCACCTGACCCAGGTGGATGTCTCCGGAGAGGAATCGGGAATCACCACCCTCCATCTGAAAACCGATGCCCAGGACATCCACACCGTCTCCCGTGCTATTTTCTTTGCTTTCGCCCGGGCGGATCAGGCTCTCTTGGAGATGTCCCTGAAAAAGGCCAGCCTGGAAGACATCTTCCTGGAGCTGACGGAACAAAGCCCGGCTGAGGAAACGGCCGGGGAACAGGAGGTGGACGCGCTGTGAGCGCTGTATTCAAGCATGAGCTGAGAAGCTATTTTCATTCCCTCACCGCCTATGTCTTTGGGGCATTCCTGCTGGCTTTTATGGGCCTGGGCGCCATGCTCTACAACATTCAGGCGGCATACAGCAACTTTGAATATGTTCTGAACTTCGGCAGTCTGGTGCTGGTGGTCATTGTCCCCATCCTCACCATGCGGGTACTGGCAGAGGAGCGCAAGCAGAAAACCGACCAGCTGCTCTACTCCCTGCCCATCACCGCTGTGGAGATCATTTTGGGCAAGTACCTGGCCCTTCTGGTGCTGTTTCTGATCCCCATGGGCGTGATCTCCCTCTACCCGCTCATTTTCTCCCAGTTCGGAGACGTGTACCTGCCCACCTCTTACGGCTCCATTCTGGCCTTCTTCATTATGGGCTCCGCCCTCATCGCCCTGGGGATGTTCATCTCCTCTCTTACCGACAACCAGGGCCTGGCCGCGGGCATCGGCATCGCCATCATCCTCTTCAATTACTACAGCGTCAGCCTCTCTGAGCAGGTCTCCTCCACCGCTATCGGCTCGGTGATCGCCACCCTGGTGCTCATTCTGGCTCTCGGGGCCGTCATCCGTTACCTGACCAAAAATGAGAATCTGGCGTTCTGGTGCTGCATTGCCCTGATCGCCCTGGTGATGGTGCTTTTCTATGTGGACTCCTCGGCCTTCGAGGGGCTGCTTCCACAGCTGATGACCACCCTTTCCCTCTTTGACCGATTTACCACCATCGTCAACGGCGTGTTTGACATGACCGCCATCGTCTACTATCTGTCCATTATCGTGTTCTTCCTGTTTTTGTCCGTCCAGTCTCTGGAGAAAAGGAGGTATAACTGATGAAAAAACCAGTATTTCGTTCCTCCTCCCGCTCCGGAGTGAAAAGTCAGCTTGCCTTTCAGGGCGGTTCCTATTCCCTGATCCTTACCGCCATTGTCCTGGCTCTGCTGATCGTGGTGAATATTCTGGTTTCCGTTCTTCCCACCAATCTGACCAAATATGACATCAGCTCCGCCAAGCTTTACTCCATCACCAGCAACACCAAGGCGGTGGTCAACGCGCTGCAGGAGGATGTGACCATCTATTGGATCGTCCAGTCCGACATGGAGGACGTGATCATCCAAAACCTGCTGGGGAAATATGAAAGCCTCTCCGACCACATCTCCGTGGTCAAAAAGAATCCTGACGTTTACCCCACCTTTGCCCAGCAGTATACTGACGAGGATGTGCCCAACAACAGCTTGGTAGTGGAGTGCGGAGACCGCAGCCGCTATATCAGCTATAACGATATCTACCTCACCCAGACCAATATGTACTCCTATTCCTACAACACCTCCTTTGACGGGGAGGGCGCCATCACTTCCGCCATCGACTACGTGGTCAACGGAGAACTGCCCCAAATCTATGTGCTGGAGGGCCACGGGGAGGCAGAGCTTCCCTCCACCTTCAGCGAACAGCTGGAGCGGGAGAACATGGAATTGACCACCTTCTCTCTGCTCAACGTGGACGCCATTCCTGAAGAAGCCGACTGCATCCTCATCTACTCCCCCGCCAGCGACATCTCCCAGGAGGAGGCCGATATGCTCCGGGATTACGTGCAGGAGGGCGGCAAGCTGATGGTCATGGCCGGCCCTGTGGAAGATGGCACCCTGGAAAACCTCTACAGCGTCGTCTCCGATTATGGTGTCAACCCTGTGGACGGCATCGTGGTAGAGGGCGACCGGGAGCACTACGCCTTCCAGGCTCCCTTTGCCCTCATGCCCGACATGGCAGACACTGACCTGACCAGCTCCCTCATTGAAGAGCGCTACTACCCCATCCTCCCCCTGGCCCAAGGCATGACCGTGGAAGAAAATTCCTCCGGCGCCACGGTAACTCAGCTGCTCACCACCTCGGAAAGCTCCTTCAGCAAGCTCTCGGGCTATGATATGTCCACTTATGAAAAGGAGGACGGCGATATTGACGGCCCCTTTGCTGTGGCTGTATCTGTGGAGTGCACCAGCGGCGGGGAGATCATCTGGTTCTCCTCCTCGGCCTTCCTGGATGATATGTACAATGCCTACTCCTCCGGTGCCAACGTAAACCTGACCACCAACGCCC